>CAYFIF010000224.1:0-3220 GCA_964343085.1 uncultured bacterium
TAAAAAGAAAATTGGTTCCCATTTTAATGGAAGATAACGCGATCCCAAGAAAAAATTATTCAATTTTTAAAGGAGATAAATTAATTGGAGTAATTACGAGTGGCACTATGAGTCCTTCATTATCTACAGGTATCGGTATGGGATATGTGTTGACAGATTTTTCTGATGTAAATAATACTATACAGGTAGATATTAGAGGTAAATTGAAATCTGGGACTATTATAAAAGGGCCCTTTTATAAATATGGTTCCTTAAAAGATTAATAAAAACTATTCAAATTTTTTTTATTAAATCTTAATTGAATTGAAAATAATTAATTATCTTTGCTATTCAATAATTAAAATTAGTTGTATATTTTCATTTCCACATACAATGAAATTAGTCTATGAAAGATAAGCGTCAAGCTGAGATCCTTGGAGTTCTTTTATTTGCTTTATCCCTCTTCGTTTTACTAAGCCTAATATCATATAGCCCTAACGAAGAAATCTCAATATCGCCCAATGTAAAAAGGGAAAATATTATGGGAATTTTAGGGATCTATATTTCACATTATTTTATTAAACAAGGTTTTGGTATTTCTTCTTTAATATTGCCAGTTTTGGGTTTTTCTTGGGCATGGTTTTTATTTCACAAACAAAATTTAAATATTCTAATTAGAACATCTTTTTATTCTCTTTTAGCAATGTTTCATTTATCACTTAGTATCGGTGTTATTTTTAAATTGTTTAATATTGACAGTTATATATTAATAGGTTTTGTTGGTGGAGTTTTACGAGATTTTTTATGGATTTGGTTTAAGCCTACAGGCTCTATTCTTTATTTAATTGTAGCATGGTTAATTATGGTTAGAGCCTATTTAGACCTAGATTATTACATGCCAATAAAAAACCTGATAGAAAGATACAATTCAAATAAAGACAAATTTTTTATTAAAAAAAATCATTTAGAAAAAGAAATTAAGAAAAAGAGACACACTCAAAAACTAAAAGAAAAAATAGAAGAGAAGAGAAATAGCGAAGCCAGTATTCCTATGGATAAAAGGTTTAGCAAAGATTTTAATTTATCAAAAGAAACAAGCTCACAATCTAAACAATTAATAAAACAAAATAATTCTAACATTGGTATTAATGAAAGTGATCAGAAATCGAAAAATATAAAACGAAGTAAGAACTTTATAAAAGGCACTTCAAAAGATTTAAAAGATTTTGATTCTAATTCTGAAATTGATGATAAAATAAATGTTGAAGAAATTGTTCATAATGAGGAAGTTGATATAGACAGTATTTCAGATCGAAAAAAACCAAGAAGAAAATACCAGTTACCGAGTTCTGATTTGCTAAAAGATCCTATTTCTATTTCAGATAGCCTGACAAACGATGAGTTGGTTGAAAGAGCTAATTATTTGACACAATCATTATCTACGTTTGGAGTTGAAGGCAAAGTTGTTAATGTACATCCTGGTCCTGTTATAACATTATTTGAAGTAGAACCGGCAGAAGGAGTTCGAGTAAATAAGTTTGTTGCTTTATCAGATGACTTAAAAAGAGTTATGGAGGCAAATGTAAGAGTAATTGCACCAATACCAGGGAAATCATCAGTGGGTATTGAAATACCAAATCAAAACCCTGCAACGGTATATTTTAAATCCATAGTTAATAGCCAAGAATTTGCCAATTCTGAATCATTATTAACCTTAGCAATTGGAAAAACAACTATTGGCGAAATTAGTACATTAGATTTATCAAAAATGCCTCATTTATTGATTGCTGGTACAACTGGTTCAGGTAAATCAGTTTGTATTAATACAATTATTTGTAGCATTATATATAGAGCTACACCTGATGAAGTTAAGTTTGTTATGATTGATCCAAAAAAGGTAGAGATGACTTTATATAAAGAATTGGAGGGATACCATTTAATGAAAATGGAGGATATTTCTGAACCAATAATCACATCGGTTGAAAATGCAATATTATCTTTAAGGGCATTAGAGAAAGAAATGGATAGGAGGTATGATATATTAGCTGATGCAGTTGTGCGAAATATTACAGAATATAATCAGAAAATGATAAAAGCAGATGAATCGATAATGCCTTATATTGTTTTGGTTATAGATGAATTAGCGGATTTAATGATGCTTTCAGCAAAAGATGTTGAGGCTCCCATAGCTCGTCTTGCTCAACTTGCAAGGGCGGTTGGTATCCATCTAGTAATTGCTACCCAAAGGCCTTCAGTCGATGTAATTACTGGGGTAATTAAAGCTAATTTCCCATCACGTATTGCCTTTCAAGTCGCTAGTAAAATTGATTCAAGAACAATTATTGATCAGCCTGGAGCTGATAAATTAATCGGTAGAGGTGATATGCTTCATCTTGGTACTGGAAGTTCAGATGTTTTTAGAATGCATAATGCTTTCCTCACTTTAGAAGAAATAGAATCACTTATGTTTCATATAAAAAAACAACCTAAAGCTGATGAGTTAATATTGCCATCTGTACGGGATATTAAATCTGGTGATTTGGGAATTGAGGGCAATAATGATTCAGATGAAATGTTTAATGATGCAGTTGCTCTTGTAGTAACCCATCAACAAGGATCTATTTCTTTATTACAACGAAGACTTAAAGTTGGATATTCTAGGGCAGCTAGGCTTATTGATCAGATGGAACAAGCTGGTGTTGTCGGTCCTTTTACTGGTAGCAAGGCTAGGGAAGTTTTGGTAGATGAATCTTATCTTGAAATGATACGTGATTAAATATAATGCGTTTAAAACTTATTTTTTTCCTAATTTTGTGTTCAAAATTATGTTCTGACCCCTATCAGGCATTTTTGAATTATGTTAGGAATATAAATAATGCAAAGGCTAAATTAATATTTCAGCAAGTTCAGTATGGAAAAGAATATTCAACTAGTGGTAGCATATATATCTTTTCTTCTGGCTTTTATTGTTATGATGATTTAGAAAAACGTATAATTGTTTCTGGCGATTCGATATTAACATTTAGTAAACTAAATAAGCAGTTAATCTATGATGATAAAATAGCTGGTGATTTTTCAGTTTTTGATATTCTAAGTGGCAATACGGAAAATATAGAAATTGATTCAATAAAAAGTGGGAATAATAAAAATTTAATCTATATAAGTATTCCAGATTTAAATTTATTTGGAACTTTATCAACAAGGTTTAATAGCGGTCGACTAATAAATATTTCATTAAAAA
>CAYFIF010000225.1:0-3213 GCA_964343085.1 uncultured bacterium
CTTATATCAAGTATTATTTCATTATCAGAATTAAGGTGTTTTGGTTTAAGTAGAATTGTTTTATTGTAATAATCGGGTGAATCAAATTTAATCCGAGGTTTCCAAACATATCCAACGTGTTCGAGATTAAAGTTTCCCTCAAGGTTTGTATATGTAGAATCTTTAATCTCTTTATTGCCGCTTAATACAGATACCTTGACGGCATATATGGGTGAACCATCGATTCGGGCAGTTACTGTGCCACTACAGTTCTTTACTTGAAATTCAATCCAATCTTTTGACTGAGAGCGAGCAATTGAAACTAAAAATATAACTATAAAGAAAATTTTAGGAAGAAAAATTGATATAGTATTATGGCTCATTGATTCAGTTTCATAGAAATTAATCCACATAAATTACATGGATAATTTATACAATCGCAAAATTGAATTCTTTTTGTGTTTGTTGGGAATTTTACATATTAATTTTGTCAATTAAAATTGGTAAAGATTAATATACATTGCAAAATTAAAGAAAATAATATTGAGACTAGTAAAAAGAAAAAGACAATCCGATGTTTTCAGAATATAAATTATCCCAAAAATTTGCAATCTTTTTCATTATTCTAAACTCTCTCTTTGGAGATAGTGTTGCAGTTATTAAATCTCTTAAGGGTGTAAGTATGATAAAACGTCTAGAGAGTACAGGTTTTAATGAGACTGCTTTTATTGAATCTAAGATTAATAATGGAGATGCTCTAAGAATAAATAAAAGAGCTCATATTTCACTCGTTTATCTAGATGAAACAATTATTTTAACACTGCTAGAGGATACAAGATTAGAATTGGTTGATACTGAGAATACACGAACTATAAATGTTGCATTTGGAACAATTTTACAAAATGTAAAAAGTCACCCTGAGAGTAGAATCTTTCGTATTGAAACGCCTTTTAGTGTTGCGACAACAAGATTTGGTGAGTTTGCAGCTATTGTTGATCCTGAGAATGGTACAGATCATTTCATTTGCCAATATGGGACCGTGGAGGTAATTAACCTTTTTAGTGGTAGGTTAATAAAGATTGGTCCAGATCAGAAAGTGGTTAGCAATGGAATCGGAGAAATAATTAGTGCGCCAAGCTTCTCCAGAGAATATCCTGTTAATCCTGGAGATAAGGTAGTCGATTTTTCAATAAAGAAAGATGTGGAAGAAGCATTTGAAGATCCGGTGGTTTTTCCTGATTTGGACAAAAAGCAACCAGACATTATTGAAAAAAAAGAAATAGTTGAGTCTTCAATGTCTGATCCTAAAACTGTAGAAATTATACCAGATACATCCTCAAAAAATTTAGAAAAAGAGATCGATAAAACTAAGGAGGAACCTTCTGATGATAGCAAGAGTCTTTTATCTAGCATCTTTAGTTTGAATGGAATTCTAAAAACAATATTCAGGGTTATTTTTATTTATACTTTTATACTTGGAAGCTCATCATGATTAAAATCATATGAAACCGTTTTTATATTTTTTTTCCCTAATTAACATAATTATTTCTGCTGAAGAGGTCTATGTTTTAAGTCCGCGAGTAGGAACGGAGGTTGATATACATGAAAACAGGTTTTATAGAATTTTCCCTTTTGAAAAAGGTTTCGTCAATGCGCAGTTTATAGAATATAAGCCTAATGAATATAGAGTTAAGATTGTTAAAGAAATTAAGGGTATGAAAGTAGTCAGAACTGCCACTATTAGTGCAAAAAGATTTAGGCAGCTTCAAGATCATGTAAATAGCCAAAAGGAGATTACTCCAGATGCATTAGAAGAAATGTATAAGGGTATGCATTTTTTAAAGGCCGATAAAATAATATCAGAAATATCAAAGCCTCAATATGTAAAAGTAAAATACACCGACAAACATTATTTAGGGGGAACTTTGCTTGAGTATACTAATGAAGTTTTGTTAATTCAAACGCCGCTTAGAATTGAAAAAATAAAGCTTAGTCAAGTTAAGCAGATATCTTATCGCATGGGTATAGAGGATTTTATTAATTACAAACCAATATTTTATGTTGGAAGTGCCATCGCTGGTCTTCTTATAAGTGAAGCCTATAATAGGCAAAGATTTCCAGATAAAGATGTGCGCTGGTATAATCGTTTTTACGGTATTTCAATGGGGTTGATTTTTAGTGGCGAAATATTTGATGCTTTCAGTACATTACTATCACCAAAAAGCACGTTTATACTTGATGAAGAAGAGTATGAAAAACAACGAAAGAAATAATTTTAGGAGGTCCTATGCCTAACAATCCTGATAAAGAAGTAGAAGATCAGGCAGTATCTATCGATCCTCAAAAGAAATATTTGATGGATCAGTTTGGTGTCCTGATGCAGAAAGTTGGTGATGGTTTTGGTGTCCCACTTCAACAAGAGCTTGTTAGGAGATTGGAACAAACCATAGCTGATTTTCACGAGGAGGTTACAGAAATGATGGAAAAACTGAAGGAAAATTCAGAAAAAAGGCATGATAAACTTAAGGAAATATGGGAAAATCCAGATTCTGTTGTCTCAGATGAACAAGCTGCGGCAGGGAATGCTGATGGCTCCAGCGATCTACCAGGAGAAGCACCATCAGGTGGAGGAGAGGAATCAGCTGAAGAAATGAGTGATTGGGAAAAACGCATTGAAGCTAAGGCAGCTGGAGGAGGAGGGTCTTCAGAGGATCCTGAGCCATCAAAAGAGCCGAAAGAAGAAAAGAAAGAGAAAAAAGGTTTGTTTGGGCGGAAAAAATAATATGCCCAAATTTGGAGGTGAGAGTTCACCCCCTTTTTTTTATTTTTATTTTATTTAGTAACCTTTTGAGTTCCTTGTACTCGCAGGAACATCAAAAAAATGTTGAAATATATACACCACTCAAAAAGAGGGTATATAGTTTCTCAAAAATTGATTTTATTACTTCCGAAGGCGAGTTCAATGAGTCTATCTGCACAATATCAATTCCAGATTTTAAAGAGGACAGTCCTCCCTATGTTGCTATTTATTACAAAAGAGATAACTCGAAATGGTTTACTGAATCTCTGTATCGTAAGCGACTCAGGTTCAGTTTCCAAGATGGAATTATTAAACTTGATCAATCAAATTTTTGGGATTGGTTTGAAATTACTGAGATTAAAATAGTTATTATTTATTAAAGAAAAATATTGATTAGAAGCGTAAATTTGTTAGTCGTAAATAGAAATAATTTT
>CAYFIF010000226.1:0-3208 GCA_964343085.1 uncultured bacterium
ACACTCTGATAATTCCATTATTGAATTCCAATTACCAGATTCAATCGCTAATAATGCAGTACTATGAGCTCTATTAGCTGTAGAGGATATCACCAATTCTGGGATTTCATTTTTTTTTTCTAAATACATACCCATTTTTTTTGCTGCTAAAATTCCTCTATTTGCTAAAGGTCTTTCATAATCTTTATTGTATTCAGCATTCCAATCAGATTTTCCATGTCTAAACAAAAGTACAGTTCGCATTATATAATTTTAATTTATATAGTTTATTATTTTATTCTAATTTCTTTTTTATCAATTGGTAATATAAAAAAAAAATATGTTTAGAAAAATTCCAATAATTATAGGTCCAACTTGTAGTGGTAAAACTAAACTTGCTATTAATTTAGCAAAAAAAATAGATGGGGAAATAATTGGACTTGACTCAAGGCAAATATATAAAAATATACCTATTGGTACAGCCCAGCCCGGGATAAAAGAATTGAATAGTATAAAACATCATCTAGTCGGTTGTTATAATTTAAATGAAAAAATATCAGCAGGCCGATACGCTCAATTAATAAATAAAAAAATTGAAGATATAAAAAACAAAAATAAAACCCCAATAATATGTGGAGGAGCGGGTCTATATTATCGTGCGTTTACAAAAGGTATTTTCAGTGATAGTATATCTGATTATAATATAAGAAAGAACCTAAACCTGCTTTATGATAAAAACCCCAGTGCCTTATTGGAGAAGTTAAAATCTATTGATCTTCAATATTCAAAAATTGTACATATTAATAATAAAAAACGCTTAGTGCGTGCACTCGAGATTTATCAAACTACAGGCGTGACACCAAGTCAAAATTTTAATTCACAAAAATTAGATAAGCAACCAAGTTTAGATATTTTTACAGTTTATTTGAAATGGGATCAAAAAACACTTGATCAGAGAATTATTCAACGAACGAACTATATGCTAAAAAATGGATGGATAGCAGAGGTTGAAAGTGTAAAAAGAGAAGAGAAAATACATAAAGAACAATATTCATGCCTAGATTCCATAGGCTACAATCAGATTATATCATATTTGAATGGTCATGTTGACTACAACCAAATGAGAAATGAAATAATTATTAAAACTTGTCAATTATCAAAAAAACAATGGAAATGGTTTAAAAAAGAACCGATTAATTTGTTTATAGAGATGAATTATCTTGATTATGATGATATAACTAAGACCATTAATAATATTTTATTATACATTTGATTAATTATTTTTATTGAATCGGTTAATATAGATAACTACTTTAAGTCCCATTTGATTCCTTTAAATCGATACAGTGATGTCGAAAAGGGTAGTGCATCAGCCTTCGAGTTCTTGTATCTGCCTCGGGGGTAAAATTGAATTTTATAGAAAAGAAGAAAATAATAGATTCCAAAGAATTGGATAGGATAATTACCAGATTGTGCTATCAAATTGTTGAAGCTAACGAAGGACTGGAAAATGTGGTTTTGGTTGGAATCCATAGAAGAGGTGTTCCTCTCGCCATTAGAGTTAGAGAAAAAATCAAAGGAATATCTCATCAGAATTTATACCAAGGTTCTTTGGATATATCTTTTCACCGTGATGATTATCGACAAAGGTTAGAGTTACCTGAGGTAAGATCTACCAATATTGGTTTTTCATTAAATATGAAAACAGTAATATTGATTGATGATGTTTTATATACAGGTAGGACTACCAGAGCTGCGATGGATGAATTAAATAGTTTTGGGCGACCTTCAAGAGTTCAACTTGCAGTTTTAGTTGACCGAGGACATAGAGAGCTACCTATCAAAGCAGATTTTGTTGGAAAAAATATTCCTACAAATGAAGGAGAACATGTAGATGTTGCATTAACGGAAATTGATGGTATTGATGCTATTTATTTAATTAATCAGAACAAAATCTAGTGGTTTTAAAAGAAAAACATTTACTTGGACTCGATGGCTATCCTAAAAAAGATATACAAAAAATCATCAAAACTGCATTTAATTTTAGAGAAGTTTTAGAGCGGCCAATAAAAAAGGTACCATCTTTGCAGGGAGTTACGATCGTCAATTTATTTTTTGAAAATTCAACAAGAACGCGGATCAGTTTTGAGTTAGCCCAAAAGCGTTTAAGTGCTGATTCAGTTAATTTTTCTGCATCGAGTAGTAGTCTCAAAAAGGGAGAAAGTTTTAAAGATACTGCTCAAAACATAGAAGCTATGAAAATTGATGCCGTTGTTATGAGACATCCAACACCAGGTTCGCCAAAGACTTTAACTGAATTTATTGATGCATGCGTTATTAATGCTGGAGATGGTACACATGAGCATCCCACTCAAGCTATATTAGATATGATGAGTTTAGAGGAAAAGTTTGGTAAGATAAGCGGTTTAAAAATAGGTATTGTTGGTGATATTCTACATAGTCGGGTTGCTCTTAGTAATATTTACGGGTTATTAACTATGGGGGCCAAGGTAACTTTGTGTGGACCACAAAATTTGATACCTAGATATATTAGAGACTTTGGATTAAATGTTACACATAAAATTGATGAATTGATTGAATGGGCTGATGCTATAAATGTCCTTAGAATTCAGCGAGAACGTATGGGGCATAGTCTTATACCTTCTACTAGGGAGTATAGATATTTATTTGGTATAACCAAAGAGAGATTAGATAATCATAAAAAAGAAATAGTAATTCTGCATCCAGGGCCAATCAACAGGGGGGTAGAAATAGATTCTGAAGTTGCAGATGGAGACCAAGCTATAATTCTTGATCAGGTTTTAAATGGTGTAGCCTCTCGCATGGCAATTTTGTTTTTGTTGTGTGGTGGAAGTATTAAATAATTTTTTTAGTATATGAGATTAAAGAGTCTAGCAAAAAATACCATCCTTAAAGGGGGGATAATTATTGATCCGGTTAAAAAGACTCAAAACCAAGGCGATATTTGGCTAGAGGATGGTTTAATTAAAAAGGTTGGTGACTTTGATGATATTCCTTCAAAATCAGAAATAATCGATTGCAAAAATAAATACATAACGCATGGATTTTGTGATATCCATTCTCACTTTCGTGAACCCGGTCGAGAAGACAAAGAGACACTCCGTTCGGGTTCATTGGCAGCGATGTCTGGAGGTTTTACAAGAGTTTGTATTATGGCTAATACGGATCCTCCGATTGATAATCCTGA
>CAYFIF010000227.1:0-3208 GCA_964343085.1 uncultured bacterium
CAAGAAAATATGTTTTGTATTCAAGAATGTAATTACGGTGGGAGTCCTCAATAGGAAAAACACTTTGAAGGACACCTTCTAGACCATAAGGTTTGCGCGCCTCTTGGGGGGTCCATTCTTGCAAAAACCTCTGGAACGCTTTTGTTTGAATTTCCAACAAATCCGGTACGTCAACAAATGTAGGGATTGTAGAAAAAGACTTACGTGTGGATGTGATTTTTGATGAATTAACCAACAATTAAGACTCCTGATTTTTTTTAAAAAGAATAAATAATTTATTACGAGATTATTTAATCTCGACTTCGGCACCAGCTTCTTCTAGAGTAGCCTTTATTTCGTTTGCCTCTGATTCAGGCAAACCTTCTTTAATAGGCTTGGGAACAGAATCAACCAACTCTTTAGCCTCCTTCAAGCCCAAATCTGTTATACCTCTAACTGCTTTAATAACATTAATTTTTGCTTGACCCGCAGATTTTAGTATAACATCAAACTCTGTCTTTGCATCAGAACCACCAGCATCTCCAGAAGCTGCAGGACCAGCAGCAACTGCAACAGGCGCAGCAGCGGTAACACCAAATTTTTCTTCAATTTCATTTATCAATTCAGAAATCTCAATCATATTAGACTCTTCAAGATACTTTAATACGTCCTCACGTTTTATTGCCATTTGAAATACTCCTTATTTTCTTTTATACTTTTTCTTTTTTTATATTTTCTAAGACACCAACCAAATCAACTAACGGCCCAGAAATTGTAGAAGCAAATTTCTGAATAGGGCTATTTAAAGTAGCCGCCAATCTTGATAACAAATCATTTTTACTAGGAAGATTTGCAATTCGCTCAAAATCCTCACCTGAAAAAAACTCACCATCAAAAAGTATGCCCTTAACGCTTGGGAGATTATGTTTTTTATTAAAATCTTTTATGATTTTTGCGGGAGAAGAGGGCTCATCGTAAGAAACCGCTAAAGCAGTCGAACCTGAAAAAACGTCTTTTACATGATTCAAAGAATTTTCATTAACAGCTATTTTAATCAGAGTGTTCTTAGCTACTTTAAATTCAATATCATTATCATAAAAGATCTTACGCAATTCAGTAATTTTTTCAACATCAAGCCCATGATACTCTGTAAAGTAAACAGCTTTAGCCCGCGCAAAAACATCTTTTAATAAGTCTACTTGTTCAATATTTTTTTTATTTGGCATAAAATTAACCTATAGTTGATAAATCAATTTTTAAACCAGGACCCATTGAGGAAGAAACTGTTATCTTAGTTAAATAACTACCTTTAAGAGAAGATGGCCTAGCTTTAAGCACAACCTCATAAATAGTTTTGATATTTTCAACTATTGAGCTTGATTCAAAAGAAATTTTACCACACACCACGTGTATAATCCCATTCTTATCAACCCTAAGCTCCACCTGACCAGACTTGATTTCTTTTACAGCCTTAGCTATATCCAATGTAACAGTCCCGCTTTTAGGATTAGGCATCAACCCTTTCGGACCAAGCATCTTTCCCAATTTACCCAATTCAGACATCATGTCAGGAGTTGCAACTATTTTATCAACATCAGTCCAACCACCCTTAATTTTTTCCAAAAATTCTTTATTACCAACATAATCAGCACCAGCATCTAAGGCTTCTTTTTCTTTAGCATCCGATGAAACAAGAACTAAAACAGATACCTTTTTTCCAGTTCCATGCGGCAAAGGAGTAGTAATTCGTATATTTTCTTCTGCATGCCTAGGATCGACATCTAAATTTATCGCTAAATCAATACTTTCATCGTATTTAGCATACGCTACCTCTTTTATAATGGAAACAGCCTCACT
Source organism: uncultured bacterium (assembly GCA_964343085.1). GTDB lineage: Bacteria > Fidelibacterota > Marinisomatia > Marinisomatales > UBA1611 > CAZLPW01. The sequence goes on from CAYFIF010000227.1 coordinate 1,837, forward strand.
AATGGAATAATTTTTTTCCCTATCAAACTTTTCCAAAACCATAGTCCTGTTTTTACTAGCTTTCATAGAACAATCCGCATACTATTCTTTAACTTCAATACCCATGGAACGAGCTGTCCCTTCAATCATTGCCACTGCTTGAGACAAGGTATTCGCATTAAGGTCACTCATCTTAATATTAGCTATGTTCTCCAAATCTTTTTTCCCAATTTTACCAACCTTATCCCGATTTGGCTCGCCGGAACCTTTGCTTATTTTAGCAGCCTTTAAAATCAATCTAGATGCTGGAGGAGTTTTAGTAATAAAAGAAAAACTTCGATCGGCATAAACGGTAATTTCAACCGGTATAATATCGCCTCCCTTATCTTGGGTTTCTGCATTAAAAGCCTTACAAAAATCCATAATACCTACCCCATGCTGACCAAGCGCTGGCCCAACGGGAGGAGCAGGATTAGCTTGCCCTGCTTTAATTTGCAATTTGATAAATCCAATAATTTTTTTTGCCATACTAACTTTCTATCAATTAATTTTCTAAATTCACCTGTAGATAATCTAACTCAACTGGCGTTTGCCTACCAAAAATACTGACCATGACCTTCAGCTTCTGCTTATCATGGTTAACCTCTTGCACCATTCCAGAAAAATCCATAAAAGGACCATCCGTTACTTTAACAGAATCACCTACTTTAAAAGGAGCAGCCTCAGTAACTCTTAATGGACCATCCCCGCCTTCAAAATCCCCTAAGAACCTCTGAGCTTCTTCAGGTTTTAATGATTGCGGTTCGCCTTTAGGACCAACAAAAGAAATAACCCCATTCACACCCTCTATCAAATACTTAGTAACCTTATCTAACTCTAACCTGACCAATAAATAACCCGGGAAAAACACTCTCTCTTTAATCTTTTTCTTACCATCTCTCATTTCTACCACATTTTCCGTTGGGACAAGAATGTCTTTAATCTTATCCTGCATATCATTTAAAGCGACATCATACATTATAGCTTCTTTAATTTTTTTCTCTTTACCCGAAATAACTCTTAACGTATACCAATTCATGATCTAAAGTATATAATTAATTATCTTAGATAACATAAAGTCGATAAAAAATAAAAACACCGTTAGCAGAAGAGTTAAATTTACGACTACGTAGGCCGACCCTTTTAATTCTTGCCAATCAGGCCAAGAAACCTTTTTCATCTCAAATTCAACACCAGAAAAAAACTTTTGAATTTTCCCAACCATAATAACTTATTTATATTTCAGCAGGAGAGGCAGGGATCGAACCCGCAACCCCCGGCTTTGGAGGCCGGTGCTCTACCAGTTGAGCTACTCTCCTAATAAATCGGAGATAAGAAAAATGAAATTTTAAAA
>CAYFIF010000228.1:0-3199 GCA_964343085.1 uncultured bacterium
TGAAAAAGGGATTGAATGTATAAGTACAAAATCAATTAAAAATGGTGTAAAAAATTTAAAAAAAGATGTTAAAAATGGTTATATTGGGATTATTATAGGAAGTCATTATATTGCCAAAGAAGTTTTTTCATCCTTGGAAATATCTTGTGATACTGAAATAATTTAATGTAAGTTTGCTTCTCTGATGTCGCAGAGTTGTATTTTTATCTTCCAAATGTTTTTTACGAAAGTTATATATGGATTTAAATGAGCTACAGTCTTTAGGGATACGTGAGTTGACAGAAATGGCTGCAGACCTAAAAATTGAAGGTGGTATTTCTGGTCTGAATAAGCAGGAATTAACTGTTAAAATAATGGAAGCCCAAGCTAAAAAGGAAGGCAGTGTTGTAGCTAATGGGGTTTTAGAGGTTATGCAGGATGGGTATGGTTTTTTGAGATCTCCAGATTTTAATTATCTCCCTGGCCCGGATGATATTTACGTTAGCCCATCACAGATAAAACGGTTTCAATTAAAAACGGGGCATCAAGTTTCAGGGCAAATAAGACCACCTAAATCTAAAGAACGTTTTTATGCTCTTTTAAGAGTTGAACAAATTAATGGGAAACCACCTGAAGAAATAAAAAATTGTATTTTATTTGAAAACTTTACTCCGTTATATCCTGAAGATAAATTTAATTTAGAAACGGATGATAAAAATTACTCCATGCGTATAATGGATTTAATTTCCCCTATTGGTATGGGTCAAAGAGGACTATTAGTTGCACAGCCTAAAACAGGTAAAACAATTTTGTTGCAAAAATTGGCAAATGCAATAAGCACAAACCATCCTGAAACAAAGCGTATAATTCTATTGATAGATGAAAGGCCCGAAGAAGTGACTGATATGAAAAGAAATGTTGATGCTGAAGTAATCAGTTCTACCTTTGATGAACCGCCCGAGAGACACGTATCAGTAGCAGACATGGTTTTGCAAAAAGCCAAAAGATTGGTTGAATATGGAGAAGATGTTGTTATTTTACTTGATAGTATTACAAGGTTAGGGCGTGCTCATAATGCTGTTATACCACATAGCGGAAAAATTTTATCTGGTGGCGTAGATTTTAATGCATTAAAAAAACCGAAGCAGTTTCTTGGCGCGGCTCGAAATACTGAGGAAGGGGGTAGTTTAACTATAGTGGCAACAGCTTTAATTGATACTGGGAGTCGTGCGGATGAGGTCATTTTTGAGGAGTTTAAGGGTACGGGCAATATGGAGCTTGTTTTAGATAGAAGACTAAGTGACAAACGTTTATATCCATCGTTTGATATTGTAAGGTCGGGCACCAGAAAAGAAGAACTTTTATTATCTAGGAAAGAATTGGGTAGAATGTGGATTTTAAGAAAATTATTAAATGATATGAAAGTTGAAGAAGCCATGGAGTTTATACTAAGTCGGATAAAAAGGACAAAAAACAACAATGAGTTTCTTGATACAATGAGCCAATAGTTTTTTATTTTTATTTATTTTATGAGTGATTCATTATCCAATATAGAATCAGTTGTTGTCAGAATCATAACGGATAAGCCCGTTCGAAAAACGCCTTACCAAGTAAAGGGTGTTTTTATGAAACAATATCCTGATGAACCAATAATATCTATGATTAATGGTAGTAACAGGGAAAAGTTTCTATATCCTAGAGTCCAGGTAAAAATTTTGAATGAACAAATATATATAATGGGCTTGAATGAGGGCGTTGATCCTGTCCTTTCTTTAAGAGATAAAATAGAAATATTAGATTTTGGGAATATTGCATTTAATGCTTTAGAAAGTGACATTGATCATTTAAAGAATCAATTTCAAATGACAGATAAGTTGGCACATTATCGCTTTATTACGCCTTGGGTTGCTTTGAATCATACTTCTGGGAGCAAATATAGAAAGAAAAAAAACCAAGAAAAGATTAAGTTTTTAAACACATTACTAGCACAAAACCTAATTTTTTTAGCTAAAGAATTTGGAATTGTTCTTGAAGAAAAAATATATACTAAAATAATCCTACCAAATTTGTTTCCAAAATCTATTGATGAAAAAAAATGGGGAGCTTTTAACGGGGAATTTAAAACAAACTTTTATCTACCTAACTTTATTGGGATTGGGAATGGTATAACACGGGGATATGGAACAATTTATGGAATGTTTAATCCAGACACTTTTAGTTTTGATAAAAATGAATTTGGAAACGGGAAAAAAGAACAAGCTATAAAGCCAATTTCTGAAGAAACAAATGTTGAAGAAATAGACACTTCTGAATTAGAAAAACAAACCAAGTATTATTCTAAATCAAAAAGAAAGTCAAAAAACAAAAGAAAAGCTTATTACAAAAAATCTAAACAGAAACAAAAAAGACAGAGCGCTGAATCACTACAAAATAATCAATTTACAGAAGATGAAAATGAACAGGATGAATCTAAATTCAATTCTGTTGAATATCATAAAAGGCAACATAAAATTTGAGTATTTCTATATCTGATAGAGTAAAAAAAGTTCATCCATCATTTACTCTCCAAATGGCTACAAAAGCAGCTGAGATGCGTTCCAAGGGGATAGACATAATTAATTTTTCTGTTGGGGAACCTGATTTTAATACACCAATAAATATAATTAATGCTGCAAAAGAAGCTATGGATAATGGATTTACAAAATATACAGCAGGACCAGGGATGATTGAATTTAGAGAAGCTATATGTAAAAAATTACAAAAAGAAAATGGTATGTCTTATAAGCCATCAGAAATTTTAGTTTCGAATGGTGAAAAACACAGTCTATATAATGCATGTCAAGCTCTGATCAATCCCGGAGATCAAGTTGTTGTTTTTTCTCCATATTGGGTATCGTTTCCTGAGTTTGTAAAATTAGCAGATGGAATCCCAATTATAGTAAACACAAACTCAAAAAAAAATTTTGAGCCGGATTTTGATGATCTAGAAAAAAAATTATCGTCAAAAATAAAATGTGTTATTATAAATTCACCATCTAATCCTACCGGTGGGGTATGGAGACCAGAAGCTATTATTCAAATTCTTACAATTGCAAAGAAATTTAATTGGGTGGTTATCTCTGATGAATGTTATGAACGTTTAGTATATGAAGGAAAATTTTTTAGTGCTGAAAAATTAAATCGTGATAAAAATATTGGTGCTTCTGTAGTCTCTTGTTTT
>CAYFIF010000229.1:0-1922 GCA_964343085.1 uncultured bacterium
TATATTTTCAAAAGCAACAGTACACCTATCGCAACTATATTCTACCTTAACGTTAAACGTTCCTGAAATCTGATAACCAAATTCAGTAGGTTTAGAAGAAAGAATGCATCTAATAAACTCATCCTTAAATTTGGTTTCTTGATTAGATAATTTTTTTGTTTCAATTTCAAAAAGCCTATCAATAAAAACATCTGCTAAATCCGTTCTGGATAGCCTCATTTTTTCGCGTGGAAGCTAATCTAATTGCAATTTTTATTCAAGATCGAATTTAAACTATTCTTCTTCGCCAAGGATATCAAAACTGTCTTTATCCTGGGACTCAAAAAATGCATCATCAATATCTAATTCTTCTTCATCAATTTGCCTTTCAATTAGATTATCATCGTCAGTCAGTTTTTTAAAAATTATAAATGCTAAAGTATTTCCTACCGAAAATACCGATAATCCATATGACAGAACTGATAAACAAATTAAGAATAAAAATAAAGACAATATAATACCGGCTAAAGTATTTGGAAAAGAAAGATAGGAATAGGAGCTATTAATATCAGGAATTAGGTAAGTTAAATCTAGAAGGCTTAATCGAGTATTTACATAATTAACTAAAATTTCTGGAAATACTATTGAGGATGAGAAACTAAAAATATTATCAAATGGTTTTCCTATAATCAGTCCAAATATAAAATTCATTAAACCAATTGCAGCATGATATATCCATGACAATAAATTAATTGCTAAATATGCAATAGGTAACAGCATAAAATTATAAAATATGATGCGCCAGGGTTGAGACACGGTTATTGCATAAGATTGGAAAATAGTACCCATTGTATCTTCTCTATATGTACCAACTATTGATGGAACATATATTATAGATACAACAAAAACAATAAAAGAAAATATAGTGAAAATTGATCCAAAAATATAAATAGGGTAAGGTATAGCATATAAGAATGGTCCGATAATAGGAATTTTGCAAATAAATGCAAATATTGATGCAAATATTATAAAAATGGAAATGATAATTAGTATTGTAAAAGACGTAAAAACCACTGGGTGCCAATGTTTTTTTACATAGTTCCATGCATCTTTTGAGGAAAAAAAATCATTACCTTTTAATCGGTTTAAGGTTACATGACTAACTGCAGTACAACTTAGAAAAATAAAAAAAATCCAAATTATAATTCCTAACCAATAAAATATCCAGGATAATATTGGTGCATCATTGCCGAAAAGGCATGGATATAAACCAAAGTCAGATAAAACATCAGCAATAGAAAACTCATCAGTTAGGGCAAAAGAGATGATAGCTAAAAACCAATAGATTATATAACCTACAAGATTGCCAGTAAGAAATATCCAAATACTTTTACCACCTGCCAAACGAGGTGCTTTAAAAATATCACGATAATCAAAGTGCAAGTTGATTCCAATCATAAAAAATTTGCTCCTATGGTTTTTGTTCTTCCCTTACAAAATCTACCCATGCAGCCATACCTAATTCCTTTGAAACTGTTTTTGCTGTAGCATATGCAGAATTAATATTATCATAACTACCTATTCTGACTCTGTAGAAAATCTCATCATTTTCTTCAAAAATTACTCGCTGGATATATGCATCATATCCTCTGTCAATTAACTTTGAAGCATAAATTTCAGCGTCTTTCAACATTTTCTTTGAAACCACTTGTATTGTAAAACGATCAGTTTTTGCAGGTATGCTTATATTTTTATTTGATTGGTTTTTAGTTTTATTGCCAATAATAGTTTTTCTATCAGATGGTTTGGAAGATTCCTCAATAATTGCTACAGGAGTATTATTCTTTTCTTCTTCGTTGTATTCTTCTTCGTCGTATTCTTCTTCGTTGTATTCTTCTTCGTCGTATTCTTCTTCGTCGTATTCTTCTTCGTCGTATTCTTCT
>CAYFIF010000229.1:2022-3176 GCA_964343085.1 uncultured bacterium
ATTCTTCTTCGTCGTATTCTTCTTCGTCGTATTCTTCTTCGTCGTATTCTTCTTCGTCGTATTCTTCTTCAAGTTCTTTTTCATTTAGATCTTCCTCTAACCATTCTTCTTTATCATTTTTAGATTCAGCTGAAGCATAATTTTCTTCTTTTTTTATTTCTTCTTTTGGATCTAAAATATTAAACAGAAAACTTTGACTTGATATTTCATCTCCATACTGAGATATAACTACATCAATAGAATAGTTGCCAGCATAATCTGGCGTAAAATTCATTTTATTTTTATCAGATTGGGGGTTTAAATCTGAAGAGTTAAGAAGTGATCCATCTGGTTGTTCAATAAGAATCCATGCATAATCTAAATCTGTTTTATCTTCAGCTTTTTCGGCAGTAATAGTAATTTTTTCACCTACAAAACCTTCTATTCCTTTATCTCCGCATGAAAATAAAAAAATTAATAAGTATAATTGGAGGATCTTTTTTTTCATTATTGAATTTTATTTATCACTCGAAAGTTCACTATCTGTGAAGAAAAAGGCAATCTCTTTTTCAGCATTTTCATCACTATCAGATCCATGGACAGCATTTTCTTGAACATTTGATGCAAAGTCTTTTCGAATAGTATTTTCCAAAGCTTCTTCAGGATTTGTTGATCCAATCGTTTCTCTCCATGATTCTACTGCATTATCTTTTTCTAATACAAGTACCATACATGGTCCTGAAGTCATGAACGATACTAAATCAGCAAAAAATGGTTTATCCTGATGAATCTTATAAAACCCTTCCGCTTGTTCAGTAGTTAATTTTAATAATTTTGCTGACAAAACATTAAATCCTTCTTGTAATATTTTATCATAAATTTTTCCTGTATTTCCAGCTTTGACAGCATCGGGTTTTATTATTGCAAATGTTTTATTACCCATTTTCTTCCTTTATTTGTTTAATTCATTAACTCTTGCATTAGAATTCCAATATCTGCTACAGATTCTGCAACCTTAATTCCGCATTTTTCGAGTATTTTCATCTTAGCGTCTGCAGTATCATCTCCTCCCGAAACAATCGCTCCAGCATGTCCCATTCTTCTCCCAGGAGGGGCAGTCTGGCCAGCTATAAATCCAACTGCTGGTTTTGACATGTTATCATTTGCCCAACGTG
>CAYFIF010000230.1:0-3169 GCA_964343085.1 uncultured bacterium
AAGTTTATTTAAAATAAAAACGATTAGTGTAAATCCATAATCTCAAGAATGCCGGAACCATTTATAATTTTATTTTTTTTTGATCTAAATGATAATTTCGATGAAAATCTAGTGTAAAAGGGATCAATTTTAGAAACCGCAAAAATCCATCTAATTGGCGCTGGTATTCCCATGCGCTTAAATAAATACGAATTATCTATTATGCTATCCGATTCTATCGATACGAGATAATTATTTTCAGTTAAGAATTTAATGTCATAGAACTGTGGTTCATTTTTTTTTGGATATAAATTCTCAATTAATCTGAGTTTTTTTGTGTACAATGCATCCTCCCCATACATATTCAACAAATGCCCGCTAGAATCTGCAATAAATAGAATTGGGATATCATATCCTCCTCTTTCCTTTACTACATTCAATTCAGCGGCAATAATAGTGTATCCTTTGGCATGGCCTCTAAACCATGTCCAGCCTTTGAAAAGTTTTTGAAGTGGTGTATTGCCCCAATTGTGGTCATGATAGCCATATCCCGAAATGGGAAATTTTTGGTCTTCCAAAATTAATTCACCATTAATCAATCCATAAGGAACAGCTGCCAGCCAGGCAAAATATTCATTCCCGGTCTTAATTATTCCATCTTGAGGTCTATACGGATCTACAATTGATTTAAGTTGAATCTCGAATCCGATTCCATCAAAATCGTCAGGATCAATGCGAATAGAGTAATTTTTTAGATTGCCAATAATATGATTTTGGCTCATTATGACATTACAGCTATCTTTTGAGAAGGAAACATCTGTTTTATCAAAATATTTTAACTTAAAAAAATTATCTCCACTAGGTGAGCTTAAATTGAACCCAATAAAGTAGCGATCAAAAAACAAATGGACTCTGTAAAAATAAACAACAATAACGGATCCATCTTCTAATTCCGCATCAAAATACCACCATTCGAATTCATTATTTTCCCCATTTATTCTTGAACCGTCCTCCCAATTTCCTATTTCATTCCCAAGTTCGTTGGGTTGAACTGAGGGATTGAAAAAACTTTTTTCAGATAAACCATGATATATGGGAGAACATGAAAAAAGAAGAACAGTGTAACTCCAGAATACTTTTTTTAAGAAAATAGTTTTTGACATTTTCTACAAAAATGAGTTCCTCTACCGGCAACTTTAATTTTTTCAATTTCAGATTGGCATCTTAAACATTTTCTACCTGTTCTGCCAAAAACCCGTAACTGTTCAGAATAATTCCCTGATTTTCCATTTACATAGCTGTAGTTAATAATTGTTGTGCCCATGGATTCAAGAGATTCTAACAAAACAATCTTAATACTTTCAAACAGGTTATGGACTCTTCTTTTAGGAATCCTGTTTGATATTGATTTTGGATGAATTTTACTCATCCAGAGACTTTCATCTACATAAATATTACCTAATCCTGCTATAAATTTTTGATCCAGTAATAGGTATTTGATATTTTTCCTTTTTGAAATTAAGAGATCTGATAAGAATTTTTTGGAAAATTTCTTTCCGAGAGGCTCTACCCCATGTCTTGAATTGATAAGATCCATATCATCGTACAAGTAAATACGTCCAAATTTTCTAGTATCTTCAAAAACCAACTTTTTATTATTTTTAAGATATATAATTGCTCTAGTATGCTTTGGGTGGTTTTTATTCTGAAGAAAATATAATTTACCAGTCATTCTTAAGTGCACAGCTAGAATATATTTTCTCGTTTGGATAATTATTAGTTTTGCTCTCCTTCTTACATCAATTACATTAAAATCAGTCCCATTTTTATTAAATACGGATCGATTGAAATTGAATAATACGTTTTCCCAGATAGGATCAATATCAATTATCTCCTCGCCAATCAAATCATCTCTGATATAATTAACGACAGTTTGAACTTCAGGTAACTCAGGCATTATTTTATATCATATTTTAATCAAATATACTTTTTTCTGGCCAAAATTTAGTTACACTATAAATACCTACTGCTGCTATTATAAAATGTAGGCTTGAAAAAAAAATAGCGCTATTTACACCTTTTGTCTCAACTAACAATCCAGCTAAAAGGGCACTTAAAACAACCATAATGCGAGTGTAGACGCCAAATATTGTTTGAACCCTTCCCATTATCTGATTTGGTATATTTTCCATAAAAATTGTACGAATAATTATTCTTGCTGAATTATTATTTAGTCCCATCAAAAAATATGCTATTACTACAATTTTTATAGATAATGTAAATGGAATTAAAAAGCACATTAACCCAGCGATTACATAGAAAAGAATTAATATTTTATTTCTGTTCATATATTTAACAAACTTCTCGATTAATACGGTGGATAGCAATGCTCCTATCCCGTAGAATCCTTCCATGAGGCTATATCCCCAAGTATCTGCATTGAAGATATTCTTTGAAATTGTTATGGTTAATACAGATAAAGATCCCCAAATACATACATCTGATAAAATAGTAGTCAAGCCCAATACAAGAACGATCCTTTTTTCATTGAGGAAGTTAAAACCTTTTAATAACGATCTTTTTATGGTTTCATTAGTATCAGGTATTAGCCTTCTTTTAAATGGCGCAGAATAGATGAAAATTGCAGATATAAAGTACGCAATCGCATTGATAGAAAGCGCAAATACAGGGTCAAATAAATATACTATAATTCCACCTAAACCAGAACCCAGAATTGACCCTACTTGATAGCTAGCTGAAAGGAGTGCATTAGCAGAAAAATATTCATCTTCTGTTACTAATTCCTGTACAAAAGCTTGGGCTGTAGGCCAAAATAAGGAATTTCCAAGACCCATTAAAATTGAAACTGGATACAATAAAAATAGATCAAAAGACCTAGTACTTAATACTAAAATAAATACTGTTAGTATGATCATCCTAAAAATATCCAAAAATATTAATAAAAATTTTCTATTAACCTTGTCAATAATTATTCCAGCAAATAATGCCAGAAATACACCAGGAGCGGTTGATGTAGCCATGATTATTCCCAAAGATATTTCTGAATTTGTTTTTTCAAGCACTAGCCAACTAATTGCGATTAGATTAATTCCAAAACCAATTAGTGATATGATGTTCCCAATAAAAAACAAAAAAAATGTTTTATTCTTTAAAATATTTATCAAAATAG
>CAYFIF010000231.1:0-3161 GCA_964343085.1 uncultured bacterium
TCATTGCTAAAAAAGGTGATAATACAATAAGTGAAGTCAATGTTGCACAGGCTTATTCTGGACTAAGAGGTATTAAAGCATTTGTTTGTGATACTTCAGCTGTTGATCCAGATAAAGGATTGATTATTAGAGGTATGCCTCTATTAGATATTAAAAACATACTACCAGAAGAAGTTTTTTACTTATTAATTGCAGGGAAACTTCCATCAAATGAAGAGCTAGAAGATTTAAAAGATGAATTCTCCAAACATTTAAAGGTTCCTCAATATGTTTGGGATATTCTAGAAAAATTTCCTGAAGATTCTCATCCAATGACAATGTTTAATTCTGGAATTCTGGCAATGCAAAGGGATAGTATATTTCGACAAAAATATGATGCTGGAATGCCAAAAAAACAATATTGGGAAGCAATGCTAGAAGATGGGATAAGACTTTTAGCGAAATTACCAAGTCTTGGGGCGGGCATCTATAGGATGCGTTTTAAAAAAGGGGATCTAATTTTACCTAAGAAAAGACTTGATTGGGCAGGAAATTTTGTACATATGACTGGTATTTCTGATCAAACAGGCGACTTTCACAGACTAATGCAACTTTATCTTATGCTTCATTGTGATCATGAAGGTGGGAATGTGAGTGCGTTTGCAGCCCATACGGTATCTTCTGCATTATCAGACCCATACTATTCTGTCTGCGCTGGTTTGAATGGCCTAGCAGGACCGCTTCATGGATTGGCAAATCAAGAGTGTTTAAGATTTGTGCTTGGTATTAGAGATAAATTTGGAGGTTCGCCAAGCAAGGATGAGCTTAAGGAATACTGTTGGAATAGATTGAATACTGGTAGAGTAATACCCGGCTATGGACATGCAGTTCTTCGTTGCCCTGATCCAAGGTTCACGGCTTTTATGGATTTTGGAAAGGAACACATACATGGTGATGAAGTTTTTGACATTGTTACCAATTTATTCGAAACTGTTCCCAATGTACTTTCTGAACATGGTAAAGCTAAAAACCCATGGCCTAACGTTGATGCAGCTTCAGGGTCTTTGCTTTATTACTATGGTTTAAAAGAATTCAATTATTATACAGTTCTTTTTAGTATTTCTAGGGCAATGGGGATGATTGCACAAATGGTGTGGGAGCGTGCTCTTGGTATACCTATTACCAGACCAAAATCAGTAACAACAGAGTGGATAAAGCAAAATTCCTAGCTAGATTTTTATTAATATTTTTCGTTTTTACTAGGAGTTTTTCTTCGATAAAAAGTGAAGAAACTGTACATCAATCTTTAAGGATATTTCATCCGACTTCTAATATAATTAAAATAATAGGCGAAGCTGGGATTCCGCTTGATCACATTTCTGGTAAGAGTGGATACTATATGGATATAGTCACTACTTCTGATCAGACCCTTGTTCTTGAAGAGAAGGGTATTGATTTAGAGATTCTAATTCAGGATATGTCAAAATATTTTAAAGAGAGAAATATTCCTGCGATTCAAAGAGATTTTCCTCTTGGTTCTATGCAAGGGAATTATACTTTGGAAGAACTAAATAATCGATTTGATGAGCTTAAGGAATTATACCCTGATATTATTTCTGAAAAGTTAATTTTAGGACAGTCTGTAGAAGGCAGAGATATATGGGCTTTCAAAGTATCAGATAGTCCTGATGTTGACGAAGATGAGCCAGAATTATTGTTTACAGGCTTGACTCATGCTAGGGAACCATTATCAATGATGAATCTTATTTATTTTGTTCAAAAATTATGTGAAGGGTATAACTCTGATCAGGGAATGACATATTTGGTTAATAACAGGGAAATATGGTTTATTCTAATTGTTAATCCTGATGGTTATGTATTTAATGAAAGCTACCAGCCCAATGGAGGTGGTATGCATAGAAAAAATCGTTTTAATACTGATTGTGGAGATAATACTGAGCGAGGTGTTGATCTAAATAGAAATTATGGATATGGGTGGGGTGCCAATAATACAGGTTCTTCTTCAAATCCTTGCAGCGATACCTATAGGGGGAGTTCAGCATTTTCTGAACCAGAGACGCAAGTTGTAAAAGATTTTATCGAGGATCGTCCCTTAAACAGTGTATTCCACTACCATTCATATGGTAATTATTACATACATCCCTTTGGTATTGGAAACTTGCCTCAGGAACCAGACTTAACGACATTTAGGGATATTGGTCAACAAATAGCAGAAAAAAATAGCTATGAGGTAGGTACGGGTCTTGAAACGGTAGGATACACAGTAAATGGTGATGCGGTTGATTGGACCTACGGTAATCAAGGGATAATTAATTTTACCCCAGAAGTGGGTACCCCAAACGATTCATTTTGGCCCTCAGAGAGTAGAGTGGTCCCTTTGTGCGCTAATCAGGTTTATCCAAATACTATACTGTCATTTATTTCGGGGAATGATATTATTCTTAGAAAAATAGAATTTTCAGATCGTATTTTTCTTCCTGGCGATAGTATATCGATTAGTTTATTTATACAAAATAGAGGTCTTATAAGCTCTGATGGCGGAATTACTGTTCGAATTGAAGAATTGAACACATTGATTGAATTGCCTAATGATTCTATCTTAATTGGGACATTAGACTCAAGGGCAATCGATACATTGAGCTTAGATATTTATATTTCAAACAATGCAGATATAGGATCTGAGACAGGTTGTATTGTGTCCGTTTATGACCACTCAAGTTTCGTACGATATGATACTATTTCCTTTTTTATAGGTGATCCAGAATTTTTGTTTTTTGATGATTTTGAGACTGGACTAGGATACTGGCAGATTGAAAGCGATTGGGGGCTTACAAATTTTTCTTATTCTGGTGAATGGGCGTTAGGCAGTAGTCCAAATGGGGACTATGAGAATAACCAAAATACACAAATCATTCTAGATTTTGATTTTAATCTAATATTTTTTGATGGTGTTAATGTTTCATATCGAACAAACTGGGATATCGAACTATATGATGATTTTGTTCAGTTTCAAGCTTATGTTCCTAATAATGGATGGGTTAATCTATATGGAGAATATTCCGTCCCTGGTTCTGGTCAGCAAGGGCAGCCATGGAATTTGCCAGGCTATCACGGAACTTCTGATGGTTGGGTGGAAGAAAATATTAATCTTAAGCAAATAG
>CAYFIF010000232.1:0-3127 GCA_964343085.1 uncultured bacterium
AGATGAAACAAATGAGATCTCATAGGTGCCATCCCAGCACCTCCACCTATATACACCATTTCTCTATCTGTATCTTTAATAAAAAATTCACCATAGGGACCAGAAATCGTTACTTTATCACCTGGTTTAAGATTGAAAATATATGATGATGCTAGCCCAGGGGAAACTTGATCCCACAAAGCTGGAGGAGGCGTAGCAATACGAACATTTAGCATCACTCTATTCCCCTCAGCAGGATGATTTGCCATAGAGTACGCCCTGAATACTGGTTCATCATTATTAGCAACTAAATCCCAAATTTTATATTTATCCCAGTCTGGATGATATTCTTTTTCAACTTCAAAGTCACAAAACTCTAAACCCTGATATTCCGGTATATCTATTTGAATATAACCGCCAGCCTTAAAATTAAGGTTTTCTCCTTCCGGTAGATTTAAGATTAGTTCTTTAATAAAGGTTGCGACATTATTATTCGACTCAACTGTAGCTTCCCACTTTTGTATACTGAAAATTTCATCGGGGACTTTAATCTTCATGTCCTCTTTTATTTTAACTTGACACGCGAGTCTCCAGTAATCTTTGGCTTTGCTACGGTTTATATGACCAGTCTCTGTTGGTAATATCTCTCCACCTCCTTCAATAACCTGACATTCACACATTGCGCAAGTACCACCACCACCACAGGCTGAAGGTAAAAATACGGACTGCCCTGAAAGTGCATTTAAAAGTGTGGAACCTGGACGAGTGGTAATACTTTTTTCTTTGTCACCATTGATCTCAATCGTAATATCACCCTGAGGCAGCAATTGACTCTCAGCAAAGTTTAAAATAAATACCAGCACCAAAACGAGACTAGTAAATACCAAAACGCCAAGTACTACTTGCTCAATCATATATCAATTCCTGAAAATGCCATAAATGCTATCGAGACTAAACCGGTTAATAACATTGTGATTCCAACTCCTCTCAGTTCCATAGGGACATTAGAATATCTAATCCTGTGCCTTATTGCTGCCATTGATGCAATAGCTAAAAAGAAACCAATACCCGAACCAAACCCATAGACTGTAGACTCTAAAAAGTTATATTCTCGTTCAACAAGAAACACAGACCCTCCTAGAATAGCACAATTGACAGCAATCAAGGGTAAGAATATTCCCAAACTCATATATAATTTTGGAGAAAATCGGTCGAGTAACATTTCTACTAGCTGAACCATTGCAGCGATCACAGCGATAAATACTATACTATTTAAAAAACTAAGGTCTATTTTATTCTTTCCATCAACTCCAAAGTCTGGATTAATCCATGCTAAAGCACCCTCTTTTAATAGAAAACTATGTATTGCCCAGTTTGTAGGAGCAGTGATGGTTAATACAAATATAACGGCAAAGCCTAGACCAATCGAGGTATCAACCTTTTTAGATATTGAAAGAAATGAACACATACCAAGAAAATATGCTAACAAAATATTTTCAATAAAAATGGCTTTGGTAAAAATACTTATATAATGTTCCATAAAACTAATCCTCTCTAACTCCGCTAAATAGTCTTTGAATCCAAACAATAAGTCCAAGTATAATAAATGCACCAGGTGCAAGAACCATTAATCCCATATTTTGATATCCAGCAGAATAAAATGAATCCGGGATAATTGCATATCCATATATCGTTCCACTTCCAAGTAATTCCCTAAAAAAAGCAACTGAAATTAAAATTCCACCGTAACCAAGACCATTACCTAATCCATCCAAAAACGATTTACCCGGTGAATTTTGCATAGCAAAGGCCTCAGCTCTTCCCATCACAATGCAATTTGTAATAATTAAAGATACAAAAACGGATAATTGTTTACTTACATCATACATATAAGCTTGAAGAATTTGATCAGTTAGTATAACAAGACTAGCTATAACAGATAACTGGACAATAATTCTCACTTTGCTTGGAATCATTGTCCTTAGAAATGAAATTATAGTATTAGAAGCAGAAAGAACACAAACTACGGCCAAAGTCATGACAATAGCCGTTTCTAATTGCACGGTTACTGCGAGAGCAGAACATATTCCCAAAACCTGCAAACTTATGGGATTATTTTTCATTAGAGGATCTGAGAATGCCTCTTTTGATTTTTTATCAAATAATACCATTTATTTTATACTCATCTAATTTTATTAAAAAAAGGTTCATATTTTTTGAGGTCATTTAGTAAAAATTTTTCCACACCTTTACTTGTAACCGTAGCTCCGGAAATTCCATCAACTTGATAAAGATTCTCAGGGTCTGATTTTCCCTTAACTACCTCAATTCCGATTAATTTTCCACTTTCATTGATAAATTTTTTACCAATAAAATTTTTCTGAAACCAAGGCTTTTCCACCTCTCCACCAAGGCCAGGAGTTTCTTTATGTGCATAAAATGTAATTCCTTTTGCGGTAATACCATCCGGCTCTATAGCAAAATAACCATAAAGAGTAGACCACAGTCCTTTGCCGGAAATAGGTATAGCATATCCTTTTGTGACACCGTTTTCCTGATCAGTATAAATTGGATAATAATTAACATTAAAATCGGGTTCCTTATTAATTTGATTATTATCAATAATATTACCCATCTTATCAACAACTAAGGATCTGATATTTTTTTTAAAAATAGATTGGATATCATCTGGCGTCCATCTTTTATCCGCACTTTCTTTATACCCTAAAGAGACCAGTATATTTTTCTTACTATCATTTTCAATATTTAACTCTTGCATTGTTTTAAGAGAGCCAGAGGCAATTGAAATAAATAATCCTAAAATAACTGTTAACGATGCCGTAAATAATATTGTATATCTATTGCTGTGCATACATTTTCATTCTTTTCTTACTGTTGCTATCAACAACAAAATAATCAATCAACGGAGCAAATGCATTCATGAGAAGAATTGCCAACATAATTCCCTCTGGATATGCAGGGTTGATACTACGAATAATAACCGTTAAGATTCCAACAAGAAATCCAAAAATCCACCGCCCGATTTCCGTATGAGCACCTGTAACTGGTTCAGTTGCCATAAAAACTGTACCAAAAAGAAAACTTCCCATAACTAGATGATAATGAGGCGGGATACTTAGCATAGCAT
>CAYFIF010000233.1:0-3109 GCA_964343085.1 uncultured bacterium
ACCGCTTGCTTCTCCGGCATGAATTGTACATTTTAAATTATTATTTTTAATGAGCTTAAATGCCTCGCTGTGTGTTTTTGCAGGGGAAGACTTTTCAGAACCAGCTAGGTCAAAGCCAACGACTCCATCATTTTTATGATCAATTGCAAGGTTTGCTAATTTTAATGAATCTGAAGGAGACATATTTCTCATACCACAAATAATTATACCAGATATAACACCATATTTTTTTTTGCCTTTTAGTAAACCGTTGCTTACAGATTTAATAGACACCTCCGGTTTCATTCCCGAATATTTATGCAGTATAGGAGAAAACCTAACTTCAATATATATTACATTTTCCTTAGAAACATCTTCAATTAATTCAAACGCAAATCTTTCTAAGGCTTGGGCACTTTGCATAACACTTAGGGTTATTTCAAATTTTTTTAAATAATTTTCTAACGATGTTTTATTTTTTCCAATTTTGATGATTGCGTCTAGTTCAGACACTTTATATGTTGGGATATTTACATTATCAATTTTTGCTTGATCAATTATAGATTCAGTTCTAATACTACCATCTAAATGGCAATGTAATTCAATCTTTGGTATTTTTTTTATCTTTTTAAAGGGAATATTTTCCATTAATCACTAAAAACAACTGTTAATTAATTGTTTGTTTTTTTAATTAATCTATGAAATTAAAATATATTTGGAACTATTTTATCTTTGAGTTTTCGTAAAGATACCATACCATAGTTATGCTAGCTAAAATTGTAAAAACAGATAATAAATCTGTACTTAATCCTAGATTTAAATTTGTTATTCCTGCACCTGCAATAAAAGCTAGTAGAATACCCATCAAAGATTCGCCTGCTATAAGTCCAGAAGATAATAAAACACCGTTTTGAAGATTGCTATTTGTTTTTTCCAAAGAATATTTTTTTGAAATAAAATGTGCAATTATTCCACCAACTAAAATTGGAGTTGCTAGTCCAAAAGGTAAGTATATACCTACTGCAATTGGCATAAGGTGCAATCTAAAATTTTTTATTTCATTAGTTTGATTATTTTTATTTAAATGGGTTTCTGAACTGGAAATTCCTTCTTTAAGATTATACCAAAATACAAGAAAATAGTCTGCTATGAGGATTATAATTCCTAATACTGCCCCAATTGCTACCATATTCCATGGTAAAATTCCATCTCCAAAAAATCCTTTAGCAAGACTAGCAAATAAGCCTGCCTGAGGAGCTGATAATTCTCTTCCTCCTATTCCACCAGGTGTATTTTCATGGAGAAGTTGCATTATAGGAGCCATCACTATTGATGCAACTGCTATTCCTATAATTTGCATTATCTGCTGCCTAAAAGGACTAGCGCCAACAATTTGTCCTGTCTTTAAGTCATTACATACATCACCAGATGTGCACGCTGCGCAGCATACAATTGCCGCAACACCAAGAGTTGCGATCATACCTTTGGTACCAGAAAAACCAAAAATATATAATAATCCACCTGTAAATAATACTGCAGTTATGGTCATCCCAGATACTGGAGAATTGGAATTTCCTACAAGACCGACAATATAGGATGCTACTGCTGTAAAAAAGAAAGCCATAATTATCATAATTACCGTTGTAACAATTGTTATTGCTAAGTTCTTAGTAATAAAAAAATAAACTCCAGCAACTAAAACAACTGCTATTAATGAAAAAATATTTATAATGTTTTTAGATATATCCCTTTGATTTATTGGAATATTGTTTTGTTTAATATCTTTTTGACTATCAAATAAAATTTTTACTGCATCTAACAAGCCTTTTCGAACTCTAAAAATAGATGATATTCCACCTATAACCATTGCACCTACTCCGACATATCTAATTTGAGTTGACCACAAGTTCCATGCACCCTCAAGCGGATTTGCAGAATGTTCCAATCCATGCCCTAAAAGAGGGATACCTACAAGCCAGCCTAAGAAACCTCCAATAAAAATAAGTACAGCAATATTTAGTTTAACTATAAAACCAACAGCGAGCAATGCAGGGGATATATCTCCACCAAAAAAGAAAATTCGATTTCCTAATAAAATTGCACCCTCAAGAACTCCTTTCAATAATCCTGCAAATGAAATTAATCCTTTAAACAAACCTCCGATTATCGCCCCTTTTATAACTAAGGATGCATTTTCTGAGCCCCCTTTGGTTTGTCCAGCCTCGAGAACAGAAGCACAAGCTAATCCTTCTGGATATTGGAGGTTATCCTCATTTTTTACTATGAAAACTTGTCTCATGGGAATCATAAATAGGATACCGAGAAGACCTCCTGTAAATGCTATAACTGTAGTCAAAAACATATTGAATTCTTGCCAGACACCTATCAATATTAATGCTGGCATTGTAAAAATTATTCCTGCTGCAAGAGATTCTCCAGCCGAAGCTGCAGTCTGTATTTGGTTTGCTTCTAGAATATTTTCATGAGCTTCACTGCTATTTAAACTCCCGATATATCTAAGAATTAGCATTCCAAGTACGGCAGCTGGGATGGAAGCTGAAACAGTCATGCCGGCTTTTAATCCTAAGTATACATTTGCTGAACCCATAACAACGGAAAGGATTATGCCTATAATAATTACTTTAAGATTTATTTCTGGTATATTTTTTAACTTTTCTGACATCGAAACTCCATCTTAACTCAAGAGAACGTACGAATTAGTTTTACGCAAAATCAATTTAAAGATATTTTTATTTTCCTAATAATATTTAGTAATTTATGAATAATTCAGGGGTGCCGTTTAAAAACCAGACTTGATCGGCTGAGAACAAACCCATGAACCTGATCTGGATAATGCCAGCGTAGGGAAACACTATGTATTACTTAATTTATTTATCTATTATTCCAACAATCTTATCAGCAAGAATAACAGGAATAGTAACCGATGCTATTAATGATAAACCATTACAAAATGTAAACGTAACTTCTGAAGAAATTGGAACGTCAACTAATAAAAATGGAAAATTTAATATTAATGTTTCTGAAGGAGATAAATTAAAAATATCTCATATCGGGTATGAAACAATTTATGTCAAAGCTGAAAATAATATGCACATAAAAATGGGAATTT
>CAYFIF010000234.1:0-3093 GCA_964343085.1 uncultured bacterium
GGATATGAGAGGCAGATTGTTTGAGTATCATAATATTCCCCTATTTGTAACATATCACCCAGCTGCGCTATTGAGAAATCCAAATCTTAAGGCAAGTGCTTGGGAAGATTTTCAGGCTATAAAAAATTTTTTTAGAGATAATGATTAGT
Organism: uncultured bacterium; assembly: GCA_964343085.1. Classification (GTDB taxonomy): domain Bacteria; phylum Fidelibacterota; class Marinisomatia; order Marinisomatales; family UBA1611; genus CAZLPW01. Next base: position 150 of record CAYFIF010000234.1, read on the forward strand.
TAAATATTATATTGAAAGAAAATAATTTAAATTTGCAACCACATTCTGATGAAGCCGAAAAGGCTGTTTTGGGGTCAATGCTTTCATCTAAAGAAGCAGTAAGTAAGACTATACAATGGCTTAAACCAGATCATTTTTATAAAAATGCTCATTCAAAAATTTACTCTGTAATGTTGTATCTGTTTGAAAATAATGAACCTATAGATACTGTATCGTTAATTGATGCTTTAAATAAGCAAAAGGAATTAGATGATGTAGGTGGAGCTTACTTTATTACAGGTTTGGTGGAATTGGTTCCAACTCCTGCGCATGCTGAACGCTACTCAAGAATTGTACTTGAAAAATCGCTTCTGAGAAGATTAATAAAAATGTCCCATGAAATAGCGAAGGAAGCATATGATGATTCTAGGGAGATAGATGAAATTTTGGATACGGTTGAGAAAGGTCTTTTTAATATAACCCAAAATCGTCTAAAAGGCGGCTTTACTCATATTGATCCTATTTTACAAGAAACATTTGAAAAATTAGATTATCTAAGTACAAAAAAAGGAAGTGTAATAGGTGTACCTTCAGGTCTCGTTGATTTAGATGATATTACCTCAGGTTTTCAAGAAAGTGATTTAATAATTATTGCTGGAAGACCGGGAATGGGGAAAACAGCTCTGGCATTGACTCTAATTCGCAATGCTTCTATTGAAAATAACGTTGGTGTAGGAATGTTTAGTTTAGAGATGGCAAATCATCAATTAGCCATGAGATTGCTTTGCGCTGAAGGGAGAGTTGATAGTCATTTAGTTCGAACAGGTAATCTTCCAAAATCGCATTGGAAGAATTTAAGTCTTTCTGTTGGAACTTTGGCAGAAGCTCCCATTTATCTAGATGATACTCCTGCACTTAGTATACTCGAGCTTCGAGCAAAAGCTAGGCGTCTTAAAGCGGAAAAAGATATAGGAATGGTTGTTGTGGATTACCTTCAATTAATGCAAGGACCACAGTTTACAGAAAGCAGGCAACAAGAAATTTCAAATATATCAAGATCTTTAAAAGCTCTAGCAAAAGAACTAAATATACCTGTAATTGCTTTATCTCAACTTTCAAGGGCAGTCGAACAAAGGGCAGAAAAAAAACCGCAATTATCAGATCTTAGAGAAAGTGGGGCAATTGAACAAGACGCAGATGTTGTTATTTTTTTGTACAGACCATGGATATATACTGGTGAAGAAGAGGATAAAGGTAAGGCCGAGATAATTATAGCCAAACAAAGAAATGGACCAACTGGTTCTATTGATTTAGCTTTTCTCGATCGCTACGCTAGATTTGAAAATCTTTCAGCTGAGCAAATTCCATTCTAATGGAAAATCCTATTTCTAAACTAGCACCTCAGCTTTTTGGTGAATATCCAAAAAAATTTGAGCAATTATATAAGGCTTATTCCAACCAAAAAAATAAATCAAATGATAGAATGAAAATTGAACTATGGAAAGCATACGAATTTGGACAAAATAAGCATAGAGGCCAGAAAAGAAAATCTGGAGAACCGTATTTTAATCATTGTATGGCTGTTGCAAAAACGCTTGCTGATTGGAATATGGATATTACTACAATTATAGCAGGATTATTACACGATACGATTGAAGATACAAATGTCACTATTGAAGATTTAAAACTAAAGTTTGGTGAAGATGTATCTGAATTAGTTAATGGGCTATCAAAAATAAAAGGCATAGAATTTTCGACTCGTCGCCAAAAACAAGCAGAAAATTTCATGAAATTACTTCTTTCAGTTGCAAAAGATTTACGAGTAATTATAATAAAGTTTGCTGATAGGTTACATAACATGGAAACTATAAAATATATGTCTCGAATTAAGCAACATAGAATAGCAATTGAGACTAGGGATGTTTATGCACCTTTAGCTCATCGCTTAGGTATGTCATCAGTTAAAGCAAAACTAGATGACTTGGTATTAGAAACATTGCAGCCTGAGGTCTATAAACAAATTAATAAAAAAATTAAATCAACTCAAAAATCACGTTCTAAAATAATAAAAACTGTTATAAATCCAATAAAATCAGAATTGCAAACATATAAAATTAAGCCTCATATCTATGGAAGATCCAAATCGTATGCATCTATTCATGGAAAAATGATTTCAAGGAACAGAGAATTTGAAGACATTTATGATTTATATGCTATAAGAATTGTGGTTGAAAAGGTTGAACAATGTTATCTTTCTTTAGGAATAGTTCATAGTCTGTTCAAACCACTCCAAGAGCGATTCAAGGATTTTATAGCAACACCAAAATCTAATGGATATCAATCTGTTCATACAACGATAGTAGTTCCTAATGGCAATAGAGTAGAAATACAAATTCGAACTCAAGAAATGGAAAAAACAGCAGAGATTGGTGTAGCTGCTCATTGGTTATACAAAGAAGGAAATTCAATTAAGTTGGATATTGATATTAAATGGCTTAGAGACCTATTGGATATATTACAAAATGATTCAATAGATCATAAAGATTTTATGGACTTACTAAAAATAGACTTGTTCAATGATGAAATTTTTGTTTTTACTCCAGTAGGTGATTTAATACAATTACCTTTTGGTGCGACTCCTATCGATTTTGCTTTTCGAGTTCATACTCAAATAGGTATGCATTGTATGGGCGCGAAAGTAAATCATATAACAGTTCCATTAAATACTAAATTGAAGAGTGGTGACCTAGTAGAAATAATTACTAGTAAGAATCAAATGCCTAGTTATGGATGGCAAAAATATATTGTCACAACTAAAGCTCGGACTCACATTGATCGGTATTTAAGGATGCTTAGAGAAGAGGAAAGTATTAAGTTGGGTAGAGAACTTTTAGAAAAAACTTTACGTCGAATGAAAATGGTAAAAAATATTAAAGAATTTAAAAAAAGCTTTGAAAGTTTTGGA
>CAYFIF010000235.1:0-3038 GCA_964343085.1 uncultured bacterium
ATAGTCCATAAGCAGATACTGGATTTTATATATAATAATTACGAGGATTTTAAACTAAAATAATACTATGAATAACTTTTATTTTAAATTTATTGTTCTTTTTGGAATCTCAATAACCTCTGGTTCAAATAATTATAAAAGCGTTAAAAAGAATCAAAGATTATTAAACGATGTTTATGAAAAATTAATTATTAATTATGTAGACGAAATTGATCTTGATAGCTTTACTAAGTTAAGTATAAACAATATGCTGTCTGAACTTGATCCGTATACTGTATATATGGAAAAGGAAGAGAGGCGAGGTTTAGATTTATTGACTAAAGGCAAGTACGGTGGAATTGGCATACAAATAGGTAAAAGGGATGGTGCTCTTACCATAATATCACCCATGGAAAATTCACCAGCTAAAAAAGCAGGAATATTGGCTGGAGATAAAATTGTTAAGATAAATGATAAGACTGCTTATGATATGTCAATGGATGAAGCTGCAAAAATTATCCGCGGAAAAAAAGGAACATCAATTACCCTTTCAATTGAAAGATTTGGTGAAGATTCGATTCTTGAATACACACTAATAAGGGAAAATATTAAGGTTAAAGATGTTTCGTATAGTGGAATGATTGATAATGAAATTGGATATATCAAATTAAATAGATTCTCAAAAAATTCCGCCAATGAAGTCAAAAGCTCAATTAATAAATTAATTAACAATAACATGAGCGGTTTAATATTCGATTTGAGAGATAATCCTGGAGGCTTACTAAATAACGCTATTGAAATATTAGATATGTTTACCGATCAGGGTGAACTATTAGTCTACACCAAAGGGAAGTCCAATAGATCCACAAGATCATACAAGAGTCAAAGAAAACCGATTGTCCCAGGCGATCTAAAGATTATTATTCTGATTAATAAAGGTAGCGCATCTGCGAGTGAAATTATTTCTGGCGTTTTTCAAGACCTTGATCGTGGGATTGTTGTTGGTCGACCATCATTTGGAAAAGGTTTAGTCCAAACAGTTTACAATATAAATAGAAACAGTAGCGTTAAAATAACTACAGCAAAGTATTATCTACCAAGTGGCCGACTTATCCAAAAGAGCGGCTATCTACCAAAAGAAATTCTATTAGATAGCTTAGAAAATGATACCCTTTTTAATACATCAACTGGGAGGGTAGTAAGTGGAGGAGGTGGTATTACTCCAGACTACATCGTTGAAACAGAGCCAGTTAAACCGATATTGTCAGCCTGCTTAAGAAATGGAATTTTCTTCTCTTTTGTTCAAAAAAATAAACATTTATATGATAATTTTCAGGAAGTCCAAGGAGATCCGTTAATTACTAATAAATTTGAAGATTATATTATTAACAACGACATAGATATTATTTTAAAAGGCGAAAATAATTATACGAAGTTTAAAAAATCTTTATTATTGCTGGATTCAAATAATATTTCTATTCAGAGTTCTTTAGAAATTTTAGATAATTACTTTGAAACAGTCGCGCTAGGTCAATTTGAAAAAGAAAAAGAAGATTTAATTCATTGGCTATTTGTTGAATTTTCAAATTTTTTTGATGGTGAAAAAGGTAGATTTATGGTCTCATTAAAAAAAGATCAGGATTTAATTAAGGCAATATCACTTTTTAGAGATCCAATCGTTTTTAAAGATATTTTATTACCAAATTGAACTATCTTTAACATTTATAATAGGAATATATTTATGTATGTTCTCGGTCAATTTTTAGGGCGATTAGCTCAGATGGTTAGAGCGCTACGTTGACATCGTAGAGGTCGGCGGTTCGACTCCGTCATCGCCCACAATGAATACAATGAAAGAAACAATTTCAATTAAATTGCCAGATGGCTCAAAGATTGCGGTACCCACTGGGTCCACTCCTCAAGATATTGCAAACAAAATTGGTCCGAGATTAGGGAATGACGTTGTAGTAGCTAAAGTTAATAATGCACTTGTTGATCTTAATACCAAATTAGCTAAAGATTGTTCATTGCTTTTGTTTACCGGAGATTCCGAAGAAGGTCATGACGTTCTACTTCATTCGACCGCTCATCTTATGGCCCAAGCTGTAAAACTTTTATACCCTGATGTAAAAATAACTATTGGCCCAACTATCGAAAATGGATTTTATTATGATTTTGATTTGGACAAGGGTTTTTCCGATGAAGATTTAAAAATTATTGAATCAAAAATGAGAAATCTTGCTAACAGCTCTCAAGAAATAATCAGAGAAGAACTTACCCCTTTTCAGGCAAAAAATATTTTTAAAAACCTTAATGAGAGCTATAAAGTAGAAATAATTAATGAAATTGATCCTGATGATCAAATTTCGATTTACAAACAATCAGATTTCATCGATTTATGTAGAGGACCTCATGTATCTAATACAAAAAAAATTAAATATTTTAAATTGCTCTCTTCTTCTGGGGCATACTGGCGTGGTGATGAATCAAATAAAATGCTTCAGCGGATATATGGTACTGTTTTTTCCTCAAAAGAAAAACTTAAAAAGCATTTAGAAAATTTAGAGGAAGCAAAAAAACGAGACCATAGAAAACTGGGAAAAGAATTAGAATTATTTACATTTGACAGTGAAGTAGGAGCAGGTTTACCACTGTGGCTTCCTAAAGGGACTATAATAATAAACGAATTGGAATCATTAGCTAAATCAGAAGAAAAAAAACGTGGCTATCAAGAAATTAAAACTCCGCACTTAACCAAAGGAACACTTTATGAAAAAAGTGGCCACCTAGATCACTATAAGGATTCAATGTATCCACCAATGATAATTGACGACCTAGAATATTATTTAAAACCGATGAACTGTCCCCATCACCACAAAATTTACGCTTCAAAAATGAGAAGTTATCGCGATCTCCCAATTAGATTATCAGAATATGGCACATGCTATAGATATGAAAAATCCGGACAGCTATTTGGCCTGATGAGAGTTAGAAGCCTTCAAATGAACGATGCTCACATATATTGTACCGAGAAACAGTTTAAACAAGAATTTCTTGAT
>CAYFIF010000236.1:0-3030 GCA_964343085.1 uncultured bacterium
TATAACCACTGCAAATTCAGCAAGTGAGTTACCTTTGTTGTTGTTTAATAGTGTTCTCATGTTCTGTTTTCCTTTTTTTAAGTTTTTTATCATGTCAACACCTAAATCAAGCAAAAGCTGTGCCAGAGATATAAAAAATTTATTTTTAGTATAAATATAGATAAATCTCGAGAACTAAATACTATATTTAATAGAGGAAAATTAGGGCTATTGATACGGAATGGTTGTTGGTGTAACAAAAATTTACACCTTTGGAGAGATCTTTACATTATAACAAAAAGTTACATTATTTTGTTGAAAGGGCAACATAAGAGTCCCAAACCGGGACAAATATAGCAAGGGCAAGGGAGAGTATAAAAAGTCCCATCGTAACTGTAATAAAGGGCTCTACCGATGCAGTCAAACGCTGAACCTTGTTCCTGGTTTCATTATCATAGAGACGGGCTATTTCCTCCAGCATTTCGTCTATGGCACCAGCATTTTCACCGACCTCTATCATTTTTAAAACATGGGCGGGAAAAATATCACCAGTGTGGCTCCTTAGTGATTTTGCCACCTTATTACCCATTCGAACCTCATCACTTATATTGTCTAGTCTTGATTGTACAAATGCATTATTCACTGTTTTTCCAACAATATTTAGGCAGGTAAGAATAGGAACACCCGAAGAATTAAGGGTCTGTAAAATGTTTGAAAATCTTGATATTGCCAGGCCTCTGTTAATAGGACCTATAATTGGGACATTTAAAAGAAATCTATCCCAAATATGTCTCCCTGACTGGGTATTTATCCACCTGTAGAATAGATATCCTATTACACCTAGTCCACCCAGAATAAATCCGTAGTAATTCTGGATCAGATGGTCAATCCCAAGATATATCCGAGTAACAAGAGGCAATTCTATCCTGGTATCTGTAAAAAGACTAGTAAACCTTGGAAGTAAGTAGACAACAGCCAACACTGCCACACCCAATGTTATCATCATCACAATTGCAGGGTAACGGAGCGCGCTTTTTATTCCATCTCGCATTTCGAGATCATGTTTTATAAATTCAGCAATCTTCATTAACACCCGGTCCATTACTCCAGCTTCCTCTCCAGCTTTAACAATAAAAACAAACATATTGTTAAATGCCTTTGGGTGTTTTTTTAAAGCATCAGAAAAAGCCATACCATTAGAAACGTCTTTCACTACTTCTTTTATTATTCTATTTAAGGCCGGATTGTTATGCTCTGATTCCATAGACTGCAAAGCATCGATAAGAGGGACCCCTGCCTTAAGCATAACGGCTAATTGTCTTGTATAGTTGTATACTTCGGATGGACTTATTGAATCAAAAAAGGTGATTTCGGTGTCAAAAACTGATTTTTTCTTTTCCGTGATTGCTACTGGCTTCAATCCAAGGCCTAGGAGATAGTTTACTACACCAGTCTCACTCGAGGATGAATATTCACCGCTCGTAAGTTGGTTGTGAATATCGTGGGCGGTATAGGTGAAGGTTTTTATTGCTTCAGCCATCTTTTTTTAGATTATGTTGATCAATTTTTCTATACAGTGTCATTCTGCTGATTCCTAGTTGTTGCGCTGTTAAGGATAGATTCCACTTCGTGCGCCTAAGACCATCTATGATAGCATTATACTCAAGTTCTTTGAGTGTAAAAATAGGTTTTTCCTCAATTTCACTCGAATTTATATTTGGTAAATTAATACTATCAGAAATTTCATTAGAAATTTTTTGATCTTGGATTTTTGATTCGGTTGAGACAATATTATCTTTGCTTTTTTCTTTTTTCTCAGAAACATTTTTTGGAATTAGGGGTAGTATATCTTTCTCAGTGATAATGTTATTTTCACAAAGTAAGACCACCCTCTCTAAGAGATTTTCCATTTCACGAACATTCCCTGGCCAGTCATATTTTTTTAATTGTTCGATCCCCTCATAAGATATAAATCTTGAAACCGAATTGTATTTTTTTACATGTTTTTTCAGTATGGCCATTGCTGTTGCAGGGATGTCTTCTTTTCTTCTTCTCAAAGATGGAAGCTTTATTGGAAAAACATTAATTCTATGAAATAGATCTTCCCGAAAAGTGCCTTCCTCTATTTTTTCCTTTAGTTTTTGATTTGTCGCTGAAATTACTCTCACATCCACTTTTATAGTATCTGTTCCGCCAACTCGTTCAATTTCGCCACTTTCAAGAACTCTTAAAATTTTAGCTTGTAGTGTAGGACTCATGTCACCTATCTCATCAAGAAAAATTGTTCCTCCATTTGCAGCAAGAAATTTGCCATCTTTTTTATCTACTGCTCCCGTAAATGAACCTTTCTCATGGCCAAAAAGTTCGCTCTCTAACAGTTCGGATGGTATAGCAGGGCAGTTTACAGATATAACCGATTTATCTCGTCTTACCCCAGTTAGGTGAAGTGTTTTAGCTGCAACATTTTTTCCTGTGCCGCTCTCTCCGGTCAGTAATGTTGTTACGTCTTTTCTGCGGATCTGTATCATCAGTCGATATATATCAAGCATTTTTCCAGATATACCTACAAGATTTTTGTATCCTATAGGTGTTAAATATCGTTTATCTTTTTTGTCGGTATCCTTTATAAAATCATGGAAACGTTTTGCGCTTTTTATCAAATAAACCAATTCCTCAGCTTTGCCTTTGTCTGGTTCAAACCACCCATACAGGCCGTGGCCAAAATCATCTAAAAAGTTAGACCTTCTTTCTTTACTTCTTACGATTGAAATAACGGGTATTTTAGACTCCATTGAAACAAATTCGTCAACTAATCTTGATACAGACATAAGTGGAAGCGTATCTTCAATAATTATGCAGTCATAATCACCAGCCTGAACTTCTCCGATAGCAATCATACCATTTTGGACATATTCAGCTCTTACATCGGTCCCGGAAAGCTGAGGTAGGGACTTATAGTCCGCGCCAACATAAAGTGCTTTTATCACTTTGACATCCTATTTACCGTTCCTAGTGTTTGATATAATTCATAGAATGTTGTTTCTCCTCGAC
>CAYFIF010000237.1:0-2998 GCA_964343085.1 uncultured bacterium
TTTAATGGTCCAAATAGCTTACCTAGTTTACTAATAGCGTATTCATTTTTTTCATTTATAGCCTTTTCTAGTTTGATGATTAGGTATAGAGTTAGTACTTTATGTTTGTCAGAAAATAATGATTTATGATATACCTTTTAGCAACCATAATTATTGTATACGGATCAATTTTAGTTTGGTTTATTCTGGAATACTTCAGAGAAAAGAATACCTTAAATAAGGAGTAAAACTCTATGGAAAGAAAGATAATCCATGTTGTTGGGACAGGGACAATTGGAGAGCCATTAATTGGTTTGTTGTGTGACTATAGAGACAAATTGGGGTTAGATGAAATCACGTTTCATAAAAATAGTCCTATTAAAGAAGACAGGTCTAAAATATTGGATTTAATTGAAAGGGGTGCAAGATTAGCTTGTGATGAGGATAAAGAAAAACAGTTTCGTAAATTAAATATGGATCCGGATTTTGAGAGTGAGCAAGCAATAAGTAGATCTTCGGTTGTTATAGATTGTACACCAAAAGGGATAGGGCATTTCAACAAAAATGAGTATTATCAAAAATTTCAAGGAAATGTAAAAGGTTTTCTTGCGCAAGGGAGTGAAGATGGCTTCGGGAAAAAATATGCACGAGGAATTAATGATTCATCACTATCTAATCATGACAAATTTATTCAAATTGTTTCCTGCAATACTCATAATGTTGCTTGCATAACAAATACTATTGCTCTTGATGAAAGTCCTGATAATCTAGAAAGAGGTACTTTCCTTTGTATAAGAAGAGCTAATGACTTAAGCCAAAGATCTAATTTTATTCCTTCTCCTAAAGTTGGGGTTCATGATGATAATAGATTTGGAACGCATCACGCTAGAGATGCTTTCAAATTATTTCAAACTATAGGTATGGATCTAAATATTTTTTCTTCAGCAATGAAAGTTAATAGCCAATATATGCACATACTTTGGTTCCAGCTTGAGGTTAAAGAGCCAACATCCTTAACAAAGGTTAAAGATAAATTATATGCTAATGATCTTGTTGCCATGACTGAGAAAGATTTAACGAGTATGGTTTTTTCTTTTGGTCGGGATCATGGACATTATGGTAGAATTATGAACCAAACCGTTGTAGTTGAGCAATCACTTTGTGTTAATGAACATCAGATAACTGGCTTTTGTTTTACACCTCAGGATGGTAATTCCATGTTGAGCAGTATAGCAGCAACTGAGTGGTTACTATATCCTCACTCATATGAAGACAAGATTCAATGCTTATCAGATTTATTTTTTGATAATATTTAAAGATTTTTTTTTCATATAATATAATTTTTTATGTGACAAATAATATAATGCTTGTTGATTTTGATTTAATTAAATCAGATTTATTTTTTGAATTATTCAAAAAAAATTTTGAGACTAATTTTAATATAAACAAAAAAGATAAGATCCTTTTAGGCTTATCTGGTGGTAAAGATTCCATGGCTTTATTATTTCTTCTTATTTCACTCGAAGATTATATAATTCGAATAGCTCATGTAAATCATAAACTAAGGGTAGATTCAGATACAGACATGAATTTTGTTAAATCAATTTCTATTAATTACAATATACCGTGTTATATATCTTCCCTTAAGCCAGAAGAAATAAAAAAGGGAGAAAACTCTGAGGCCTGGGGAAGAGAAAAAAGATATAAATTTTTTGAAGAAATTTCGATAAAAACCAATATCGATTGGATTGCAACTGGTCACCATGGCAATGATAATGCAGAAACAATTCTTTTTAACCTTTCTCGTCAAACTGGATTATCAGGTTTAAAGGGGATTGCTGAAAAAAAGGATAATATTATTCGACCTTTTTTACCATTTTCAAAGGGCCAAATAAACGAATTTTGTACAAGGAATAACATTCCTTATGTTGATGATGCATCTAATAAAGATCAAAAGTATTATCGAAACTATATTAGACATAGTATATTGAAGAAATGGGAATCCTTTGATAATAACATAATTAATTCTTTTATATCATCAATTAATTACTTTGCAGAATGGAATAATGCCATCGATGAATTAATTTTGATTTTTTTTTCAGATATCATTAATTCTAAAGACTCAAAAATTAAAATACCATATAGTTTAATAAATGGAATTCCCACAATAGTAATAATTAGATTAATTCAATTAGTTACATTTGATAAAACTATGCTTTGGAAAAAACATGAATTTGATGATATAAAAACCTTTATTAATTCAAAATATGTTGGAAAAAAAATATATATTAAAAACAAATGGATTTTTATTCATGATCGCTATATGATAATTGGAGAAAAATTATCTAAATCTAATATTCTTTCATTGATAAAGATAAAAATAGGAGAATCTGCAATTTTTAATAATTCTATATATAAATTATCGTTGAAAAGAAAAAAAGATATAAAAATTAAAAATAACAAAAAAAACTGTGAACATATAAATTGGGAATCAATAAAAGACAAAAAAATTGTTATAAGGTATTGGAAGAATGGTGATTTTTTTTATCCTCTCGGGATGAAATCTCGACAAAAATTAAGCGATTTTTTAATTAATAATAAAATTGATTACATCTCAAAATTAGGACAAACTGTTATGACAGCTGATGATGAAATTTTTTGGGTGTGTGGACAAAGAATTTCTAACTGGGCAAGAGTGAAAAAAGATACAAAAAGAGTAGTTTTGTTAGAAACATATAGTCAAGAGTGATTGATAAGCAAAAAGAAGTACTTACCCCGCTTTTCAGTAAAGAAATGATTGAAAAGAGGATTCGTGAACTAGCATCTGATATTAATTTAAATTTTGCAGATAAAAACCCAATTTTTATTGGTGTTCTTAATGGGGGTTTTATTTTTCTATCAGATTTGATAAGAGAGATGGAGATAGAATGTGAACTTGATTTTATTAAAATTAATAGCTATGATGGTAAGAAGTCTACAGGACAGGTTGAAAATATTATCTATAACACGACCAATATTG
>CAYFIF010000238.1:0-2987 GCA_964343085.1 uncultured bacterium
TTCCAATTTTTCGCATTTTTTATTGCACTGCTATATCCAGCATCTACATGCCGAAATATCCCCATAGCTGGGTCATTTGTCAATACTCGATTCAATCTTAGATCCATTTCTTTCGTCCCATCTGCACATATTACTTGCCCAGCATGCAATGAGTAACCTATACCTACTCCACCGCCATGATGATAAGAAACCCATGTGGCTCCGCTAGCGGTATTAAGTAAGGCATTTAGTATAGGCCAGTCGGCAACTGAGTCGGAACCATCTTTCATATCTTCTGTCTCTCGATTTGGAGAGGCAACTGATCCGCAATCTAAATGATCTCGACCGATAACAATAGGCGCAATTAATTCTTTATTCCTGACTAATTCATTTAATGCAAGACCAAACTTTGCTCTTTCCCCATAACCCAGCCAACAAATCCGAGATGGTAACCCTTGAAAGGATACCTTAGATTGCGCCATTTTAATCCACCTACAGAGGGATTTGTTTTCTGAAAACATATCCAATATCAATTGATCTGTTCGATATATGTCATCCGGTTCACCAGATAATGCAACCCAACGAAATGGGCCTTTACCTTCACAAAATAAAGGTCTTATGTAAGCAGGAACAAAACCTGGATAAGAAAAACTATTAGTGACTCCTGCTTTTTCAGCTTGTGCTCTTAGATTATTTCCATAATCAAATGCAATTGCTCCTTTATTTTTTAGTTTCAAAATAGCTTTAACATGTTCCCCCATTGAACGAATTGATTCCTTTTTATAAAGAGCTGGGTCAGTATTCCTCAAATTGACTGCCTGGTCTAAAGTATAATGATTTGGTATATATCCATCTAATTCATCATGAGCTGATGTCTGATCAGTAACTAAATGAGGAGTTATATCCGATTCAACAAATTTAGGAAATATATCTGCTGCATTACCAATAAGACCAATACTTAAAGCTTCTTTATTACTTATTGCCTCTTTGGCCCAGAGAATTGCTTTTTTTATATCTGAAGTTGATAAGTCTAAATAATTTGTATCAATTCTTCGCTTAACACGTTCAGGATCTATATCTACACAAATACAAACTCCACCAGCCATTGTTATTGCAAGTGGTTGCGCTCCGCCCATCCCTCCTAGACCTGCAGTTAACACCAGTTTTCCCTTTAAAGAATCACTATTCCAGTGAATTTTCGCTGCTGATAAAAATGTCTCATATGTTCCTTGTAATATTCCCTGCGTCCCAATATAAATCCAACTACCAGCTGTCATTTGCCCAAACATCATCAATCCTTGCTTCTCTAAATCATTAAAATGGTCAAGTGTTGCCCATTTAGGTACAAGATTTGAGTTTGCAATTAAAACCCGAGGAGATGAAATATGAGTTTGAGCGACACCAACAGCTTTTCCAGATTGGATTAATAAAGTTTCATCAGGCTTCAAACGCTTTAAGGTATTTAAAATTCCATCAAAACATTCCCAATTTCTTGCAACCTTACCTTTTCCTCCATATATAATTAATTTATCCGGAATTTCAGCTACCGTTGGATCAAGGTTATGTTGGATCATTCTATATGCAGATTCAATCTGCCAATTTTTACAAGTTAAGTCTAGTCCTTTGGGAGGACGAATAATTCTACCCATATTAAGAAAAGTTAAAAATTAAAAAATCAAACTTATTTTATTCCATATACTTTAGAATCTTATTTGAATATGTTGCATTATTTTTAAATACAGTATATGAAAAAATACTAATTCCACCAAAATTATTTTTTCCTGCATAATAAATTTTCTGACCAGCTGATCGTGGTTTTTGGTTATAAATCGCAACTCCCATAATAATTCTCTCAAAATATTGTTCAGGAATGTTATCCTTTATAATTTGAATATTTCTATCATAATTATCTATATTTGAAGCATAATTCATAGGAACAGCCCAATCAATATATCTACCTGTTAGCCATACATCCCATTCTTGACAAAAATCATTCCTAGCAGAATATAAATTTGGTTTGACTGCAGCAGAAACTATACAGTAAGGCTGATATGCCTTAATTCGAGTCGAGGCTTTTTTTATAAAATTAGTAATTGCCTGACGCTTAAAATCATCATATTTGATTTTTTCTTTAACTTTTAAAATTGGAAGACCCGGTACCGTTACAGATTGGTTTAAATACATTTTTAAGCCTACTGGGTTTAGTCCCCATCCGAAAGCATGATATCTAATATAATCAAAATGAATACCATCAAGTTTATAGTTTTGAATTAATTCGGTTACAACATGTTGTAGATGGGCATCAACTTCAGGATGTGTAGGTGAAAGATAGAACCCTTCTCCAAATTTTTTTCTGTTAATGGCCATTGCTTCTAAGGTTTCCTTAACATCTATATTATCGGGGTATTTGGTATCTAACCATTCAGGATGATTATAGAGTAAATGATCTTGTTGCATAGGTGGATCGCTTGAAGACCATAAATAGTACAAATTAATCCATGCATGGATAGCAATATTTTCATATCGAGCTTGTTTAATAATGTATGCTAATGGATCAAAATCTGTGTTTTTTATTAAGTGGGCACGAGGTACAATACGAGAGTTATAATATGCATCTCCGCGTCCTCTGACCTGAACGAAGAGATGATTATAGTTATTATTTTTTGCAAAAGATAATACTTTATCTATACTCTGTTCGTTAACCATATCATCACGTACAATCCATAATGCACGAACATCGAATGAGCTACCGTAAAGCTTAAATGGATGGTATAGTAGAATAGTAATTAAAATTACTGATCTTAAGAAATACCTGAAATTTTTAACCAAAGATTATTAAATATATATTCTAGGAAGACTTGTTTTGATCTTGATCAATGGATTTGTAGTCCACTAATTCAATTAAAGAAACTGGAGCACGATCATTATCACGAAAACCAAGTTTGGTTATTCTAGTATATCCACCATTCCTATCGGAAAAAAAAGGCCCAATTTTATTAAAAAGCTCT
>CAYFIF010000239.1:0-2976 GCA_964343085.1 uncultured bacterium
TTATAATTGTTGTATCAGGTAGATCCTTTATTTTAATAGTTTCTACTCTTCTATCCATTTGTTTCCAAGCTTTGTCAATTAAGTATTGGTTAGGGTTTTTAGGATTCACTTTCTCAATAAAGAAATCTAGATCATCTGTCATAACATTTGTAAAGCCCCATGCACATCTATCGGTTTGACCTAAAATCGGAACTGGAATTCCAGCAATACACATACCGCTTGTATTAAAATCACCCGCTTTAAGATGCATTTCATACCACCTTGTTGGTTGTCTAAAAGCAAGGTGTGGGTCATTTGCCAGCATTGGTTTTCCTGTTTTTGTTTTTTCTCCTGAAACCACCCAGCTGTTTGATCCTACATCAGAAGAAGGGTTTCCAAAAACATTCCTGCTGAATTTTTCGTTCTCTAAAATTGAATCAAATACTGGTTTTAGTATATCAAATTTTTGCCATGCTATTTTTGGTTTTTGTCTATCATACTTAGGAATAATTTCTTCCAGTTTTTCTCTTCCAAAATAGGATTCTATTGCACCATATAAAACCTCTTGTTCCCAGGATGATTGTAGCTCCCAAGCCATCATTCTCGCATAACCTGTAACAACAGCCGGATCCCAGTAGGGTGGGTCAAAACCCATTATTTTAAATTCGATTGGAGGGTCGTTCTTAATTTCTTCAATTCTAGCATTAATCCCCGCGCAGAACATTAACAATATTTCAGTTGTTGTTTCATTAAGGTTGCGAGAAAGTTTTTTTGCTGTTTCATTTATCATCCATGTTCGAAAATATATATCGTTTTTTACAAAATCTTTTCCTAAAGCAGACGCTAGCTCGCCTCTTACAGCAAGTGCAACCATTGACATTTGAAAAAGTCGTTCTCGCGCTGCTAGATATCCAGCAGCATAAAATAGATCTTTCTTGTTTTTAGCAAAAACATGGGGCACTGCCCACTTATCAAAGTAAACATCTACCTGAGATTTTAAACCCTGTAGTTTAAGTTCACCTTTATACTTTGGTGTTGGGTGTTGAAACCAGACATAAATAAAACCAAGAAAAAAGAAAAAAAAGATACCAACAAAAAAAAGAAGTGTTTTCTTTTTAATTTTTTTTATCATTTAATTTTTGTCTGCGTTAACATTATTAAAAAGAAGCCATTTTTTTGGATCGATTTCAAGGATTGATTCTGATGGAATAGAAACGCCCGTTGGTTTTTCACCAATGTTAATTTGAAGATTTTCTTTAGCATACGTTCCTTTATAGCGAACTTCAACCGGGAGAGGAAACCTAGGCTCAGCCCACCAAATTTCTACAAATTGTTTTTGTCCTTTTTTATAAGATTTAGATCTAGAGTACAAGGTCGGAATTTTTTCGGAATAAACGTATTGATTAAAAAACCAGTTTAGCTCCATTTTTGAGTTGTCTTCTAGATATTCAATAAATTCTTTTGTGCTTGTCTGGTTGTTGTTAGGCTTTGGTGTGTATAAATATTCTTTAAGGGTTTTTATTAGATTATCATATCCAACAAGATACCTTAACATGTGCAAAACAAAGGCTCCTTTATAGTAAAACTCTGTTCCCTTAACCAGGTCAGTTTTCGCAGGTCTTTTGGGAACTAAGGGCGTCTGATTTTTTATATTTTTCTTACATGTGTTTTGTATAAAAGCATGATAAGCATTAACACCAAAATTTTTTTCTATATATAACGCCTCTGAGTAAGTAGTAAAACCCTCATGAATCCAAAAATCAGACCAATCCGATACACTTAAAAAATTTCCCCACCATTCATGTCCAATCTCATGGAAAAGAAGAGCATCGTACCCCATCTTTGTTTCTTTATATTTGTTACCGTAGGCTATTATTGTTTGGTGTTCCATGCCAAGATACGGTGTTTCTACTAAACCAAATTTTTCATTTAACCATGGGTATGGGCCAAATGTTTCTGTATAAAAGGTTAAATATTTTTCTGCTTTATTTAATAATTCCCCTGCACCATATTTAGATTCGGGCAAAACATAGTATTCCATATAAATAGGTTCGTTTTTTATATAGCTTCTTCTTGTGACTAAATCAAAATTAGCTATGGTAAAATTTATATTGTAAGTACTTATTGGGTTTTTTGTTTTCCAATGCCATGTTTCCCGCCGCCCATCTTCTTTTTTTATCCCTTCTAACAAACCATTGCTTGCAACCTTCAACGGTTCTGGAACGGTTATATAAAGATCTACGCTATCTGGTTTATCACTTGGATGCTCTTTACATGGAAACCAAATATATGCTCCCTCATGCTGACAAGACAACCCAATCCACGGATACCCATCCTCACTTTTTGCCCAAGTTATTCCGCCTTCCCAGGGTGGGTTTTTTGCAACCGGAGGAACCCCTTTGTAATCAAGTGACACAGTGTGCAATTGATTAACAATTAAATCGTTTTTGTCTATTATAATTTTATTTCCTCTCCTTAAAAAGGCCATAGGCATTTCATTAATTAACACATTTGAAACACTATATGTTTTTAAAAGATCTATCTCTAGTTTTTTTGCTTTTTTCTTTAATGAAAACTTTATTTTAACATTTCCAGCTAGGGTTTTTTTATTCGGATCAATCTCAATTTTAACATTGTAGTGGTGGACATCCATTGCTTTTTGATTTTTTGTTAGTTTTCCACCAGAACTAAATGCGCCGCAAATTGAAAGATTAAAAAGCACAAAACAAAGTATCTGGATCTGGTGGCGATATACAATCAATTTATAACCTTGTATTGATACTGATAGATTCCCAAACTTTGATCTATGGTCTTTATCTTTATAAACCCAAGCCTCATTTCTTTTATTTTATCTGAAAACAAGCGAACACCTGATCCAAAGACATGGGGGTGTGGTGTTATGAACAGGTGTGTAATAAAGGATGCATATTTAGCAAACGTCCTTCCTCCTCCAATAACGAAACAAACTCTTTTTTTTATTTGCGATAATATTTCTCG
>CAYFIF010000240.1:0-2958 GCA_964343085.1 uncultured bacterium
ACCGAGCCTCTCAAAGCGTATCTCCTGGACAAAGTCTCGAAGCTGGCGGTAGTGTACATCCGTCTCACCCGGGTATCCAACTATCAGTGTGGTCCTAAGGCTAAGTCCAGGAATCGCAGACCTAAGTCTCGAGATCCTGTTTCTTATTCCCTCTTGCCCAAGGCCTCTTCTCATGGACTTAAGGATATCATCAGCAGCGTGCTGGATGGGCATATCAAGATACTTGCAAACCTTTTCCGAGTCCGCCATAGCATCAATAATTCTCTGAGAAAGGTGGGCAGGATGAGCGTAGTGTATCCTGATCCAGTCAAGATCTTCTATTGTATTCAACTCGCGAATCAGATCGCTCAGATAAACTTTTTTGTCAAGGTCCCAACCGTAAGAGGTGGTGTCCTGGGCAATCACCAGAAGCTCTCTGACTCCACCAGCAACCAGGCGCTCCGCCTCGTCCATGATTGCGGGAATCGTTCGACTCTTTTGCAGCCCCCTCATTAGAGGAATACTGCAGAAGGAGCATCCGTTATCACAGCCCTCTGCTATCTTTAGATAGGCATAGTGGTTCGGGGTCATAAGAGACCTGAAAAACAGAGGATCATCTTTCTGGTATTCTTTACCGGTTAAGAAAGACACAATCTGCCTGTGGTCATTGCTACCAAAAATATGGTCTATCTCTGGTATCTCTTTAACCAGTTCATCAGGGTACCTCTCAGATAAGCATCCCATAACGACCAGCTCCTTGATGTCTCCCTTTTTCTTCATTTCCGCAGCCTGAAGAATCGTATCAACCGACTCTTCGCGAGCGATATCCAGAAACCCACATGTATTTACCACAACTGTATCAGCGCCCTGGGGGTCCTCTATGATATCGACGCCGGTTGTTTTTAATCCGCCAAGGAGTATCTCGGAGTCGACCAGGTTTTTTGCACATCCCAGACTTATGAGGTTTAATTTTTTGTTCATGCTTTCAATTATTCTCCGTTCCTATTAATCCGCTCACATAGGTTGAGGGGTCAAAGACCTCCAAGTCTTCCAGTTTCTCGCCTGTACCAATAAATTGCACGGGAACACCAAGCCTTTGAAAAAGGGCAAAAATAATTCCCCCGCGCGCTGTCCCATCTAACTTTGTAAGCACCGCACCCGATAAATTTACCTGATCTCCAAATTCACTGGCCTGGATCAACGAATTTTGTCCAAGTGTAGCATCAATAGTGATCAAATTTTTTGTATCAAAAAAAGAAAAATGCTTATCAATTACTCTATTCATTTTTCCAAGCTCATCCATAAGATTTTTATAGGTGTGTAACCTACCTGCTGTATCAACAATAACCAAATCCTTTGACTTTGCCCTGGCAGAATTTAAGCCATCAAATAAAACCGCGCTTGGTTGTTTAGAGCTCTCATTACACACGATCGAGCATCCGGCTCTCTCAGACCAGATCCTTAGCTGTTCTACGGCAGCTGCCCTGTATGTATCAGCGGCCACAACCATTACCGAGTGACCAAGTCTCTGGTAGAGGCTCGCGATCTTGGCGGAGGATGTAGTCTTACCTGAGCCATTTACACCTACCATCAGTATGACCGTAGGCTGGTCTAATTTTTTTAAATCAAATTTTGGTGGCAACAGTGATATGAGATAATCCCCAACCCTAGAAAAAAAATCAGTCTCTGAATACTTTTCAACAATCTCAATCACAGATTCAGATATTTCATAGCCCATGTCTGATGTTAATAGGGTCTCCTCAAGTATTTCGATTGTCTCTGGTGCCACACCGGTTCCGCTAAGCTTTTGAAAGACAGATGAGATCTTCGACCTTGTTATTGATAGAGCGCTGTGTATCTTACTTAGCATAGTGAGTCCGGTAGGCTATAAAAAAATCCCTAAAATATATTCCCCCGCTTATTGCAAGCAGCGTTGCGCCCGCGTATAGGCTAACATCTTTGAGCCATGGCAATGCAGAAAATTCAAAGATATGAAGGAACACGGTCAATGCCGTGACCCCTGTTGACCATTTTCCCCACCAGTTTGATTGTAAAATCATTATCTCATAGTTTACAAAATATATGGAAAGCGCAGCTATAACCGCGTGCCTGATTGTGTAGAATAAAAAATACCAAGCCGGGAACTGGTTGGATAATACAAGATACAATACCACAGATACGATAACAACAAAATCTGCTAGCGGGTCTATCCACTTCCCTATGTGGGTGACCTCCTTTGCCTTTCTGGCAAAATATCCATCAAGAGAGTCCGACAGTACCGCAAGTATAATGATCACAGGCGCGAGGTAATTCCACTCTGGTATTGCTAGCGTATATATAATCGGAATAGCTGACAGCCCTCTGCCCAGGCTAATAAAATTAGCAACAGTTAGGATCCTAGTCGGATCGGATATTGATTCTCTGGATTTTTGATTAGACTTCAATTTTATGATTACTACAAAATTTTATTCAGCTGACAATTTAAAGTCTAATATTTAGTGAATTCAATTTGCTTTTTAAAGAATTATTTTAAATCACCAAACACCGCGCTAAAAATTTTTTCTGATGCACCAATATTTTTTTCAATAACGCTGAATGCAGAGCCACTGGCGGTTTGAAATTTCTCAGGCCTGGTTAAAAGGTCTACACATATTTTTTTAAAATCGGATCCGGATGATATTGAGAAACCACCTCCGCTATCAATGAGCTCTCTTGCCTCAGTAAATTTTTTGAAATTGGGACCAAAAATAACGGGCATAGAGGCTGCAGCTGGCTCCATAACATTATGGATCCCAGATGAAAAACCGCCTCCAATATATGCAACACCCGCTGCTCTATAAATATCGGACAGCAGACCAATCACCGCAATAATTATAACACGATCATCAGGAATTAGGCCTACATCATCCTGATTGAAAACGGTCGCACTGATATTATTCTTTGAAAATAGCTTTTGATATTTTGAGACCCTAGCCTCAG
>CAYFIF010000241.1:0-2956 GCA_964343085.1 uncultured bacterium
GTGCCGAAGGCCGGACTCGAACCGGCACGGAGTTTCCTCCACTGCCCCCTCAAGACAGCGTGTCTACCAGTTCCACCACTTCGGCAAACTATTCCTTATCCAAGTCAAGCTTGACTTCTTGGTCTTTTTTGTTCGGCAAAATTTCTTGATCTTGAATTATTGGCCTTTCAGCGGCAGCATTTTTAACTAAAGATCCTGTGTTAACTTCAGAAGGACCAGACAGAAAACTAATAACTATAGCAAGAGATATAAAAAGAGCAGCCAACCAGGTTGTTATTCTACTTAAAACATTGCCCGCGCTTTGCCCTCCAAGGACACTGCTCGCCGCTTGGCCACCAAAGGTTCCAGATAAACCGCCACCTTGACTAGCCTGCATTAATATTACAACAATTAGTAAAAGACAAATAATTGTGTGCAAAAAAATTAAAAAACCAACCATATTAATTTCTCCTAATTTTTCTCATTTCATTAACTATCGATACAAAAGAGTCTGCATCTAAACTAGCTCCCCCGACTAAAAACCCACCAACCTCCGTAATATTGATTAATTCATTAGAATTATCCGGTTTTACAGAGCCACCATAGAGGATGGGAGTATAATGTTTATTATCAATACTATTCAATATTTTCCGTATGTAATTATGTGCTTGTTCAACCTGATCTTTATTAGCAGAAACTCCAGTTCCAATGGCCCATACTGGTTCATATGCGACTACTATTTTTTCTAAAATACTTAAACCCTTAAGCCCTCCCATGAGTTGTTCATATAGTGTTTTTTCAGTAAGCCCATTTTCTCTTTCATGAAGAGATTCGCCTATACATAAAATCGGCACTATTTCATTCTTGATGGCAGCCAATACTTTATGGTTAATAAAATCATTTTCTTCATTAAATATACTGCGCCTTTCGGAATGACCAACGATAACATGCGTTGCTCCACAATCTTTAATCATATTAAGAGAAATCTCGCCAGTATATGCGCCACTTTCTTTATGATAACAATTTTGTGCTGCTTTATAAAATGGAGATTTTAATTGAATTTCATTAAGACCGGTAAAGGGAGGAGAAAGAATAATCTGAATACCTTTGATATCACTCAAAAGACTAGTTATTCTATCTGCAAGATCAACACATTCTTTAGGTGATTTATTCATCTTCCAATTACCAGCAACAATCAATGTATTTTTCATTTTAAGACTCCAAAGCTATAAGAGCAGGAAGTTTATCGCCACTCATCAATTTTAAAGAAGCTCCTCCCCCAGTAGAAACGTGAGACATTTCTGATATTAAATTATATTTTTTAATGGCCGAAGAGGTGTCTCCACCTCCAATAATAACCTTACATCCCATTTTGCATATATTAGCTAGGTTTTTTGCGATCTCTTTAGTCCCATTTTCATATTTCTCATACTCAAAAGCTCCTAAAGGTCCATTCCAAACTATAGTTTTTGAGCTATTAAGAATCTCAGTAAAAGCTGAAACAGTGTTTGGACCAATATCAAGTCCCATCATATTATCAGGAATCTCATTTACTGAGCTCACAGGCCAAGATAATTCATCTAATAAATTTTTACCATACAAGACATCTAAGGGAAGTAATATCTTTACACCATTAAGCCTTGCTTTATGCATTATTTCTTTTGCTAAGTCTATACTTTCATGCTCTAGAATTGATTTCCCTATATTCTTCCCCTTTGCTTTAATGAAAGTAAAACACATACCACCCCCAATTAATATATTATCCGAAATCTTTAAAAATTTATCAATCATTTCTAATTTGGTTTTTACTTTAGACCCTCCGATAATTAAAGATAAAGGTTTAGATGGATTTTTAAGCATAATATCTAAAAATTGAATTTCTTTTTCAACTAATTTCCCAATACCTCGATGTTTAAAATGTTTAACTACTCCATTATTGGATGCATGACTTCTATGAATTGTCCCAAAAGCATCATTAATATAAATTGAACCATGACCGGCTAATTTACGAGAAAATTCAACTTCATTATTCTCTTCTTCAGAATGGAAACGTAAATTTTCCAATAAATGTATTTCTCCTGGTTTTAATCCTAAAGAGGTGTCAAGTGCATCTTCAGAAATACAATTATGTGAAAACTTTATTGGCATTTCGAGAAGGCTTGCCAAATCTTCACCAATTGGTTGCAAACTTAAATTATCAATTTTTTTACCATTAGGTCGCCCTAGATGAGACATTATGATTATGGATGCCCCTTCATCAAGTAAATATTTAATAGTTGGTAGCGAAGATTGGATTCTAAAATTGTCCTCTATAAGTTCATTTTTGAGCGGCACATTAAAATCAACCCTAAGCAAGACATTTTTATCTTTAAAATCAAATGATTTTAATGTTTTTATCATATTTGGCAGTATGTTTTTTAAATTATGAAAAAATAATTTAGTTAAGATACAATAATCTTAGTTTGTAAATTATTCTTACAGAGATATTTTTATGGATCTAAAATTTTGTGATTTTTATACGGTACAAAAAGTTAATTTTTACTTATAAGGAAGTTACAAAATGATAACTTTAATTAACAAGGTAAGGTAATCCATAATTGAATAATAGCATACAAATTTATTTAATTTGATTTGTACTATAATTTTAAATGAAAAATAAGATATATACAGATTTTCAGGACCTGATGCCACATAGAATTCATGAAATTCTCCTTGTTGCAAGCCCTTATGATGCTTTTATTTTGGAAGAAGATGGCCGTCTTACTGAACAAATTCTTACCGAATATTTGGGAATGAATTTTAATTACGCTCCAAGAGTTAATAGAGTCTCTACAGGTTTAGAAGCTATTGAAATAATAAACTCTAAGAAGTTCGATTTGATCATTGTCATGCTACGAATTGAAGATCAGGACCCTATAACCTTAGGTTCAATTATTAAAAAGAGATACCCAAACAAACCTATTATTTTATTGGCATT
>CAYFIF010000242.1:0-2932 GCA_964343085.1 uncultured bacterium
TTATGGTATTTTTTCAATATTCTTTTTGTAAAAGTAAAAGGATTTATAGTTAGGTTGAAAAATTGAAAAAACACAAAAATCATATCAAAGTCTTTATTTTTATTTGAAATTACCCCAATTTAGAATATGACTTTTAGATATATTATTTTCTATGTAACAATATTCTTTTCATTTTCATTGTCAAAAGAAACTCCTTTCATTATTGACGTTCGTCCCAGACTCGTTGATGGCGCTAAAGTAATAGTAAATGTTGAGGTCGAAAATAGTTATGAAAAGCCCATTGAGTATTTGGAAGGATTTATCTTAGAGTTTGATGCTCAAGAAAATTTAAAAAATGAAAAAAAAATTATAATGCTTAATGAGTACGAACCACCTCTACAACCTGGATACAGAGTAGCAAAAAGTTCGATTTACCCTCTATACAAAGAAAAACCACATACCTATAAATTTAGAATGTCTAAAGTGAAATATATGGGAGATCTAAGAATATTTACCTGGCACAAAAATGCCGGCTTCATTCGGATAGATTAAATTTTTTACTGTGGTGTTTTAAAAACTTATCTTCCAAAAGTTTAGAATAATTCAAAGTATCTAAATCTAAAATAAGATCATTGATCCAATTTCTAGTAAAATCAATGTATTGTTCAATTAAGGATAATGGAATTCGTTCGGCATACATGTTAGCAATAATTACAGCCGAGGCAACAGGAATGTATCCATTTACTGGATCCTCATAAAAGTTATCAATACTCTTTATCAATTCTCTTGTATTAAGGTAATCAACGGTTTCATTAAAAACTTTATCAGCTAATTCATTATTTTCTGCCCATGTTTTAAGATATCCATAAAGTCTACCATCAAGCAATCCATCTAAATACGCCTTTTTTACCCTTGCAGTATTTTCGATGTTAAAATCAACTGTCTTACTAACCCTATTCCAATCTCTACCATCCCAAAACAACCGATTGTTCTGTGG
The DNA here is from genome assembly GCA_964343085.1 of uncultured bacterium. Classification (GTDB taxonomy): domain Bacteria; phylum Fidelibacterota; class Marinisomatia; order Marinisomatales; family UBA1611; genus CAZLPW01. Next base: position 977 of record CAYFIF010000242.1, read on the forward strand.
ATATAAAATACAATAACCAATGAAGCAAAGGATCAAAAAATATTTTTTATGCACCACGTATTTTAATATCATTTAAAATTATTTATAACTATCGTTTTGATATTTACAAATTCCATTAAACCATAAAAAGATAATTCTCTTCCGTAACCTGAAGATTTAATTCCACCAAATGGTAATCTTGGATCAGATTTTACAAAATCATTTACAAAACAGGAGCCTGCAAAAAGTTTTTTAGAAGCAATATATTCACCTTTTTTTAGATCTCTTGTAAAAACTGAAGCACCCAAACCAAATTCTGTTTTGTTTGCCAAATCAATTGCATTTTGTTCATCACTTGCCAAAGTTATTGTAAAAACAGGACCAAATATTTCTTCATCAAATGCAGTCATCCCAGGTTTTACATTATCAAGAATTGTTATAGGATAAAATGCCCCTTTGTCATCTATCAAATCACCACCTAGAATTAATCTAGCACCAGCCTTAATTGATTTAACTACTTGATTATGAATAAAATTTCTAGCTTCTTCAGAAACCATTGGACCTAAATCAACATCATCTAAAGGATCACCCATTATTTTGGTTAATAATTTATCCTTAAGAATTTTTATAAATAATGAATGATTTTTTTTTGTTATAATAATTCTCTTTGCAGCAATACAACTTTGTCCTCCGTTAATTAATCTACCTAATATACAAGAATTTGTAGCCTGTTCTAAGTTTGCATCATCTAAAATAATATAGGGATCACTTCCACCTAATTCCATTACAGTCTTTTTAAGGTTATTTGAAGCAATTGAGGCGACCTCCTTACCAACAGGTGTACTACCAGTTAAGGTAACTGCTGAAATATGTTCATTCTTTATTATTTCTTTAATCATTGAACCAGGAAGTACAAGATTAATAAACAAATTTTGTGGGTATCCAGATTTTAAAAATATATTTTCTATCTCTTTTGCACATCCCTGAACATTAGATGCGTGCTTTAATATCACCCCATTTCCAGTAATTAGACTTGGAATCGCAAAACGAAATACTTGCCAAAATGGAAAATTCCAAGGCATTATACCCAAAACTAAGCCTAATGGTTCATACAAAACATAACTTTTATAATTTTCAGTTTTAATATTTTTCTTTGATAAAAATTTTTTTGCATTATTTCTATAGTATTCGCATAATAAAACACATTTCTCTATCTCTGAAATTCCTTGTGTTATTGGTTTGCCCATTTCAAGAGCCATAAGTTTTGCAAAATAATGAATATCATCTCTCAGAATACTGGTAACTCTATCTAGACAACTTAATCTGAAATCTAGACTCCTATACATCCATATTTTTTGTACTTTTGCTGCATTAAGAATAAGATTATGAACCTTTTCTTGACTAAAAATATTATATGTTTTTAAAATTTCTAAATTTGTGGGGTTTATTGATATTAATTTTTTTACCATAATTGATATTTATTAGTTCAATTTCTCAGAAATTTTATTAGCCAATCACACCCACCCCAAATGGATAATAAAGCGAGGATAACTAGATGGCTAAAATCCTGAGAGTTTTTACTATATTGAAAAGCATAAAAAAGGCTGACCAATGCAGCGATGAATAAACTTAGACAAATAAATAAATTCACTTTATTTTTTATAATGTCAATCTCCAATATTTATGTTAATAAATAACAATTCATTTAAATATACTAAATAAAATAAATGGATTTGGCAGACTTCAGGAATAAATATTATGCCATTGCCTTGATATCTAAATAAATAGGTTCATCTGTATCAAGTTCAGGATTATACTCAGGCAATAACGATGCAAGCATACTTCTTATTTGCTTCGCACTTTTTTGAGATAACCTAATCTCAAGGTCACTAATACCTTTATTTAACACTTTAATAATATCTGGTGAATGTTCATCACCTTTTAAAACAAAAATTTTTTCATGAAGCGTTTTCTCTA
>CAYFIF010000243.1:0-2931 GCA_964343085.1 uncultured bacterium
ATCAATTTTCTATTTCTGTACAAAGTGTGTCTTTTCTGCATGCTAATGACTTCATTAAGCCGATCTTGCTTCACTATATTACTAATTTGATCATCATACTCAATTGCTTTTGTTCCTCTCCTTTTCGAATATTTAAACATAAATGCTGAATCAAACTTAACCTTTCTCATCAAATCTATAGTGTCTTGAAAATCAGAACTTTTTTCTCCAGGAAAACCAACAATAATATCAGTAGATATTCCTACATCAGGAAGAGTATTTCTTATTTTATCAGTTAGATTTAGAAATTCATGTCTAGTATATGTCCTATTCATGCGCTTTAAAATATAGTCACTACCTGATTGCAGAGGTAAATGAATATAGTTGCAAATGTTATCATGCTTTAACATGGTAACTAATAATTCTTCGCTAATATCTTGGGGATGAGGTGATGTATACCTTATTCTTTTAATTTTATTTATTTTGGCAAGTTCATGTAATAAATCATGAAATTTGAATCCATCAGAATTATATGAATTAACATTCTGGCCTAATAATGTAAGTTCTACAAAGCCATCTTCTACAGCCTGTTCTGCTTCTAGAACAATACTTTCTATAGTTCTGCTACGTTCTCTACCTCTAGTAAAAGGCACAATGCAAAAGGTGCAAAATTTATCACATCCTCTCATAATTGAAATCCAAGCATTTATACCCTCTTTCCTACTTGGAAATAAATCATCATATACTTCAAACCTTGATAGGGTAGTATCTACTCTATTATTGGAATTATATTCATTACGTCTTAATAAATCAGGTAATTTTCGATAAGAGTCAGGACCTAAGATTATGTCAACATACGGTTTATTTTCTAGAAGTTCATGCTTTAAACTTTGAGCCATACAGCCTAATACACCAATAATGAGATTAGGTTTTTTTTGTTTTAACTTGCCATATCTTCCAAGTTGGGAATGAACTTTATCCTCTGCGTGATCTCTTATAGAACATGTATTTAGCATAAGAATATCCGCATCCTCAATTTCTTTACTTAAACGAAACCCTTCTTTAATTAAAATCTGTTCTACAATTTCAGAATCAGCAACATTCATTTGACAACCAAAAGTTTCTATATGATACTTTTTAAAAAGAGTTTTTTTAATTATTAACGGTTTTTCTTTTATTTCTACTGATTCCATTTATTAACTAAAAAGTTTTAAACTACTAGTTTTTGATATATAAAAAAGTGCAATTGTCAAAATTTACACATATAAGGAAAAGAGAACTATACCACAATTGTAATTAATATAGTTAGCCTTTAGTCTAAAAAATCCTTACTAATAGATAATATAAAAGATGCAAAAGTATTTTTCTTGGTTAATAAACTAAAGAAAATCATTAAAAAATTATATAAAGTTTGAACTAATCTATCTAGAAGCTATGTTGAAAAAATAATCTAGTGGGTTTTGGGGAGTCCCATAATAATGAATTTCATAGTGCAAATGAGGAGCTGTAGAACGGCCGGTATTCCCAGTTAAACCAATAACATCACCACGCTTTACTTTTTGACCATGCTTTACTTTTATTTTAGATAAATGTGCATAGGTTGTTGTATACCCATGGTCGTGATTTAATTTTATGTGATTACCAAAGCCACCAACATAATAAGCACGCTTAACTACACCATCTGCAGGTGCATAAACGGGTGTCCCACTCTTTACGGTAATATCCTGCCCTTGATGGAATCGTCTAGCTCCATCTATCGGATCCTTGCGATAACCATAACCAGAATTTAAATATCCACCTTCAACAGGGCGAATTGATGGAATACCTTTAATACGATCAATGTCAGTCTTTACTTTTTCGTATATTGAATTGTAACTAGCTAATTCAAGATTTACTTCTCTTGATATCTTCTCCAAATCCAACTCGAGGACAGATAATTCTTTTACTACCGCAGGGGCAAGATTATCTACCAATAATTTATCCTCTAATGAACGTCCTCCAATACCAAGTTTACGTATATCTTTATCTATCTCAGGCATCCCTGCATATGCCCTAACTGCTCTATCTTTATTTTCAATTTGAGACATTTGCAAATCAATCATTTCTAATCTATCTCTTAGCCCTTCTAAATTTGAGGCCATAGATTTATAGTTAGACTTAAAATCATCGATTCTTTTTTCATACAAAAACTTGCTTAATAAATCAGTGCCAATAAATAAGGAACCTATAAAAATGACAGAGAAAAGTACAGAAATGGAAAGAATTTGTGAGCTAGTGAAATGCCATTGGCGCACACCAGAGCTAGTCTCTCTATGAAGAATAAAATTATTTGATTGTAATGGTTTTTTCATCCCGCGATTTTCCTTACAGCCATTGATTTTACATTATTTTATTTATTTTGCAAAACAAAACTTATAAAAAAACATTTCGAAAATTATAATGTTGATTTCAATTTTTCTCGTCCATTATCTGCTTTGGATTTAACATCGACATCTGTATTGTTTGAAACAGCAGTATCTTCGCTTTCAATATCAAATTCTATTTTTATCGAATTTATTTCATTTTCTTTTTCAGTAATATTTTTCTTTAATCTATCAATATCATTGATAATTTTAAAAAATTCTGAATTACCGGAAAATGAAGCATTATGATCAATTTTTGTCTTTGAATAAACCAAATGACCTAAATTCTCATAATTTTTGTTTATCTGTCTTTGCAATTGGTGTATATCAAATTTGATTTTCGAAATTCTTGTCAACTCCTCCGTTTTGTTTAAAGCTACTCGACTCATTTCTTCAGCTTTTTCAACTGCAGAAGTGCTCCAATCCCTCATGTTATCTTTTAAATCTTCCCAAAGCTTTGTCATGTTGAATTATTTTTTTAGTTAACCACAACTAATTTAAGTAAAGTTACAAAATATTTTACTAAAAAATATTTGCTAATCTTTTAAAA
>CAYFIF010000244.1:0-2902 GCA_964343085.1 uncultured bacterium
ACTTATAGTCCGCGCCAACATAAAGTGCTTTTATCACTTTGACATCCTATTTACTGTTCCTAGTGTTTGATATAATTCATAGAATGTTGTTTCTCCTCCACGAACCTTAGCTATGCCATCATCCATCATGGTAATCATACCATTAGAGACTGCCGTCTGGCGAATAATATATCCAGGCGCATTTGATAGGATGAGCTCAGAAATCGTCTCATCCATAACAAGCAGCTCAATCACAGCGACTCTTCCTCTATATCCAGTGTTTCTACATGATAGGCAGCCTTTTCCATGAAAGCCTTCAATTTTTGTATCGGTGTCTAATCCTGCAAGCAATAAATCTTGTTCTGTTATTTGGTATGGTTCGATACAATCTTTACAGATTCTTCTCACTAGTCTTTGCGCGAGAATACCTTGCACGGTTGAGGTAATTAAAAATGGTTCAATGTCCCAGTTTAGTAGTCTGGTAAATCCTGAGGCAGCATCATTAGTGTGAATCGTACTGAAAACCAAATGCCCCGTAAGAGCAGCTCTTATTGCTAACTCAACGGTGTCCTCGTCCCTGATCTCACCAACCATTATAATATCAGGATCTTGCCTTAGTATAGTTCTAAGTGCTGATGCAAATGTGATACCTGCTTTGCTATTGACCTGAGCCTGATTAACGTTGTCCATATCATACTCGATCGGGTCTTCGATTGTTACAATATTAACATCAGGTTTTTCAAGGATGTTAAGTGTTGAATATAGTGTGGTGGTTTTTCCACTTCCTGTTGGACCGGATACCAGTATAATACCTTCTGCACCTGTGAGTAGCTGGCTAAACTGTGTCTCTATCTCTTTGGTAAAACCAAGTTGCTTTAATGTTAAAATTTCATCAGTCGTTTTGAGAAGACGGAGCACAATCTTTTCACCGTATAATGTTGGATATGTCGATACCCGCAGGTCAACTCTTCCGAGACTTGAATTATAAAGGATCCTTCCATCTTGGGGTCGACGTGTTTCTGCGATATCCATGTTTGACATGATTTTAATTCGAGAGACCAAGGCAGGGAAAATATCCCTCGGGAGCTTCTGAAAGTCTTGGAGTTTTCCATCAATCCTAAAGCGCAGCCTTACGTCTTTTTCTCTAGCCTCAATATGTACATCACTGGATTTGTATTTATTACTCTGATCAAGAATCCCATTTACAAGTTCTACAATTTTTGATTCATCAAATAGCTCTGAAATATCGGTCTGATCCGATTCAACATCATCAGAGTCGACAAAAGAGGATATCCCGTAGTGCATATCTATTGCATTTTCAATATCGGTTTTTGTCGATATTACTGGATCTATATTTAGACCAGTTTCAATCTGGACAGCATTGATAGGCTCAGGGTCTAGTGGATCTGATACAGCAAGGTTAATTGTGTTATCAATCTTAAAAAGGGGTAAAACTTTATGTTTGCGGGCAATCTTTTCTGAAACAAGTTCAATTAGCTCATTATCAATTTTATAATAATCTAGATCGATTAAGGGTATTTTTAATTGAAAACTAAGAGAGTCAAAAAAATCTTTTTTACTTAATGCGCCTTCGTTTATTAGAATTTCACCTATTTGGGTACCGTTTTCTTCCTGGTCCAACAGTGCATTATCAAGATGATCTTGATCAATCTTTCCTGCTTCTATAAGCAATTGTCCTATTAGTTGATGGGTTGATATTGCCATAATTAAAAAGCCAGTGAAAAATACCAGTTTAAGATAATATTTTCTCCGTCTATCCTATTAGATAAAAGTGAAATCACCGTACCTAGGGCGAGATATGGACCAAACGGTATTGTTTTTTTTATGTTCACTTTTTTTGTTACCAGACCAAAGAGAATTATAATTCCAGCTACAATGAAACTAAGATAGAGTGTGAGAATTGAAATTTTAAAGCCGAGAAATCCCCCCAAAACCAATCCAAGTTTTATATCTCCTCCACCCATTGCTTCTTTTTTAAGAATCTTTTCTCCAACAAAACCTATTGAATAAAGGAATCCAGAGAAAAAGAAAGCACCTGAGAGGCTGTCTTTTAAATCGATTGGTGTATAACCAGTGATTGTTATTATCGCTAGTGTTATTAAACCGAAGACTATGAAACTATCTGGTATAATTAAATGATCTATGTCGATAAAGGTTATTGCAATCAGCAAATAGCATAAAACAGTATAAATAAAAAATATTGGAACCAGGTTAAACAGATAGAACAAAATTAGAGTTAATGTTGCCGTTAACAATTCAATCAGAGGATACTTGATGGAGAAATTATTTAAACAAGATCTGCATCTACCGGAAAGAATAAAATAACTAACTATTGGAATGTTATCATACCACTTGATTGGCGTTTTACAGGAATAACAGTGCGATCCAGGTGAAACAATGCTAATATTTTGAGGGACTCGACCAATAACTACATTTAAAAAACTACCAAACGAAGCACCAAAACCAAAAACCAGAATATATAAAACTATATTTTCATTCATTATTGGTTTCTACATCAGTTATTTTTTTCATAAGATCTGAAAATTTAAATGGTTTTCCAAGGTGCCCATCTGCGCCGCAATCTGATATTTTTTGCGCTTCGACATTGTCAATGTTATTTGTTATAAGTATTATTAAAATATTCATATAACGTTCATCATACTTTAGCAGTTTTGTTATTCTGAAACCATCCAATGTGGGTAGAATTATTTCAGAAATGATAATATCGGGCTTTTCTTTTAGTGCTCTGTTGTACCCATCGTAGCCGTCTTTGGCTGTTATTGGAAGCATACTACGACTTTTGAGCCCTGTTGATAGAGCCGATAAAACGTTATTATCACTATCTATTATTAAGACTGATTTTTTATTTATCTCATCCATAATCAATTCAGAAATTCTGCTT
>CAYFIF010000245.1:0-2886 GCA_964343085.1 uncultured bacterium
AAATTGTATTTTGGTTTTTTATTGCAGCTCTATCATTCGCAACAAATGATATTAATTTGGAAAACACCCCTACCTTTTTAACTGAGGATTTTCTTTTAAATATATCAAAACTTTTTATTGTAATCCTTATTGGTTCTATAACTCATGCTGCATCGAAAATCATTGTAGGTTTTTTTGATCTTTGGTCGAAAGGCCAAGGAAGAGGCTTCCCATCGACGTCTATGTTTACAAATATTGTTAAGATAACTATTTATGCAATAGGTATTTTAGTTATTCTTGATAGATTGGAAATCTCTATTGCTCCTATGCTGACCGCGCTTGGAGTTGGGGGCTTGGCAGTATCTTTAGCACTGAAAGATACATTATCAGATGTTTTTGCTGGTTTACATATACTTTTAAGTAAAAAGGTTCAGCCAGGGGATTTTATCCATATCGATTCTGGAGAAATGGGCTACGTTAAAAATATAACTTGGCGGAATACCACTATTCTCGAAAGGACAAACAATATTATTCATATCCCCAATGGAAAATTATCCGCAGCTATAATTAAAAATTATGATAGCAATGACCCTAGCTTTTCTGTAAAAATACCTTTTGGCGTTTCTTATGATTGTGATTTAGCTATTGTGGAGAAAACAGCCCTTGAAGTGATAAATGCTATTCAAAATAATTTAGAAGAAACAAATAAAAATTACAATCCATTGGTACGTGTAGTATCTTTTGGTGAATCTTCTGTAAATATGATAGCATATTTTCGTGGAAACAAATATGGAGATCACAATGTAATTATACATGATTTTATAAAGCTCCTTCACCATAGGTTTAACGAAGAAAATATTGAAATTCCATATCCAATTAGAACGATTATTCAGCGGTAGATAAGAACTCTAATAATGTGTGTTGCATAAAGAGTTAAATTATTTTTTAAAATTTCAACTCTAAGAAATGTCAAAGAGAAATTTTATTAAAAAACTATCATTTTTTGATGGAACATATTTTGTAATAGCCTCAATGATAGGTACTGGAGTCTTTACTAGTCTTGGCTATCAACTAATTGAAATTAAATCTGGTTTTGTCTTATTAATGTTATGGCTTGTTGGTGGCCTAATTGCTTTATCTGGTGTTTTGACATATAGTGAAATTGGTGTTGCTTTTCCTCGTTCTGGAGGAGAATATAATATTCTTTCAAAAGTTATTCATCCTGCTATTGGTTTTTCAGCAGGCTTTGTTTCTACTACAATCGGTTTCGCCGCACCGGCTGTAATAGCTTCAATAGCTTTTGGAAAATATTTTTATAATGTTTTTCCAATTTTTGACCCTCATTTTTTATCTCTGATCACTTTAATATCATTAAATGTTCTGCATGGTAATAGTATTAAATGGGGAAGATTTTTTCATGAAGCTTCAACATTAATAAAGATAGCAATGATTCTAATTTTTGTTTTTTCTGGTTTTATAATTGAAAGTCCTCAAAATATTTCATTTTTTCCGGAGAAAAATTATTCAAACATGCTCTTTTCATCGAGCTTTGCAACTAGTTTGATTTGGGTTTCTTATGCTTACTCTGGTTGGAATTCTGCCATATATATATCTAGTGATATTGATGATCCAAAAAAAAATGTTCCATTATCGATGTTTATTGGGACTCTTATCGTTACTGTGCTTTATATTTTTCTTAATTATATATTTCTTTATTCTACACCTATAGATTTGCTTATTGGAAAAGTTGAGATAGGTTATATTTCAGGAAAAAATATTTTTGGAGATGTGGGATCTAAACTAATGAGCTTAGGTATTTCTATTTTACTCTTATCTACAATAAGCAGTTTCGTTTTTATAGGACCAAGAATTTTACAGGTAATGGGTGAGGATTATAGGGTAATAAAAGTTTTTGCAAAAAAAGATAGTAAAAATATTCCAAAGAATGCTTTCTTATTTCAAATAGTTTTGTCATTAATTTTTATTAATACTTCATCATTTGAGCAGGTTTTATTTTATACCTCTATTTCTTTAATTATTATTACTATGTTCACTGTTATATCACTATTTCTTTTAAGATTTAGACAAAAAGAAATAAATAGGCCATATAAAGTATGGGCATATCCTTTTACTCCTTTATTTTTTTTATTTTCAAATTTATGGATACTTATTTATTCTTTTCAAAATAAGCCTCTTGAGTCGATTATAGGATCTTTTTTCATCCTCTCTAGTATAATGTTTTATTTTATTTTTAACCCAAGAGGAAATTAATATTTTCAAACAGACTAAAATTTTGGATGGCGCTTTAGGTACAGAATTAGCTAGGAATGGTGTAAACCTACCACTTCCAATTTGGACTGCTGATGCTAATCTTTATAACCGTGATTTAGTTTTTAAAATACATTCAGACTACGTAAAAGCTGGGGCAGACATCATTACAACTAATACTTTTAGGACAACAAGTTATACTTATATTAAAGCTGGATATTCAAAAAAAAGAGCGTATAATAGAGCGAGAGATTCATTTTTTCATGCAGTTGAAATTGCTAATAGAGCATCTAAAGGGAATATAATTTTAGGTTCAGTTACTTCTATTGATGATTGTTATTTACCTCAAAACTTTCCTGGAATAAAGATAGCTGAAGATATTTATCAAGAATTAATGATATGGTTTGAAAATACAAATATAAAAAATATTTTATTTGAAACTATGGGTAATATGGAGGAAATCTTAATTGCATTAAAACAGTTTAAGGGTTTTAAATTTAAAATTTGGCTTAGTATTATTCTTAAAAATAATAGATGTTTATTAGATGGTACGAGACTAGATGTTTTTTTTCATAAAATAAAAGAATATGATATTTCAGTTCTTATGATAAATTGTAATTGTATAGAAAATTCGTTGTA
>CAYFIF010000246.1:0-2871 GCA_964343085.1 uncultured bacterium
ACGATCATTATCACGAAAACCAAGTTTGGTTATTCTAGTATATCCACCATTCCTCTCGGAAAAAAAAGGTCCAATTTTATTAAAAAGCTCTCTAACAATCCTTTTTTTTGTTATAGATTTCAATACTTGTCTTCTTGAATGCAAATCACCTTTTTTTGCAAACGTGATAAGTGGTTCTATAAAGGTTCTTAACTCTTTAGCTTTAGCATCAGTAGTCTTTATCTTTTTATGCTGTATCAAAGCCATTGATAAACTTACCATCAATGCTTTTCTACTTGATTTTTTACGACCAAGTTTCCTTCCTGAAAGTCTATGCCGCACTATAGTTACCCTTCTTCAACCATTATTTTCTCGATTTCCATACCAAAATGCAGTCCCATCGAATCAAGTTTTTCGATCAACTCAGTAAGTGATTTCCTACCAAAATTTTTATACTTAAGCATTTGATTTTCTTCTTTACTGACAAGCTCATAAATATACTTAATGCCTGCAGCTTGGAGACAATTGAAACTTCTTACAGACAATTCCATTTCATCAATAGTCTGATTTAATAATTTCCTTAACATCATAGTCTCCTCAGATACGCCATCAGATATTTCTAACACCTCAGGATTAGCAATCCCTTCTACAAATTTTAAATTTTCCCTTAAATAGGTTGCAGAATAACTTATTGCATCTTTTGCAGTAATAGAACCATCGGTCTCAACACTCATTGTAAGAATCTCGATTGGATCTTTTGCACCAGGTACAGGTTGAACGCTAAAAGAAACATTCGTTACAGGATTAAAAATACTATCGATTGATAGAGTGCCTACTGTTAAATTCGGTAATTCATTTTCATGAGAAGGCACATAACCTTTCCCAATGCCAATTCTAAGTTCAATATTTAAACTAGCAGAATCATTTAATTCTGTTATATATTGTTTAGGGTTAAGAATTTCAAACTGATCACTGGCATCTTGAATATCTTTTGCTGTAAAACTACACTTACCTTTTAAAGAAATATTTACTTTATCTGGGTTATTATCCATTAACTTAAACCGAACTTTTTTCAAATTAAGAATAATATCTGCAACATCATCTTTTACGCCATCAATTGTTGAAAATTCATGTTGAACACCATCAATTTTTAAATGAGTAATTGCAGCTCCCGGTATACTAGTTAACAATACTCTTCGTAACGAATTACCTATTGTAGTGCCAAAACCTCTCTCAAGGGGTTGCAAAGTATATTCTCCGGTATTAGAAGATTTAGAAGTTGACTTAAAATCAACTGATAGGTTTAAAGGTTTACTTGCCATTATTTGTCCTAATTATATTATTTAGAAAAAAGTTCTACTACTAACTGCTCATTGACAGTTAAATTCATATCATCACGTTCAGGAAGGGCTAAAAATGTTCCTTGCATTTTAGCCTTATCTAGACTAAGCCAGTTAAGTTCAATGTCACCTTTAATCCTTTTCATAGAATCTAAGATTACATCATTTTTCTTACTTTTATTTCTTACTTCAATTACATCTCCAGGCTTAACAATATAGGAAGGAATATTAACTAGTTTATCGTTTACACGAATATGCCTATGACTAACCATTTGTCTAGAAGCAGGACGAGAGGGAGCTAACCCCAAACGAAACACAACATTGTCCAATCGAGACTCTAATAATTGTAACATATTTGTTCCAGTTTCACCTTCCATTCTCTCTGCCTTTTGAAAAGTTAACAAAAATTGTTTTTCTAACAAACCATACATGAATTTGATTTTTTGCTTTTCTTGTAATTGCAACCCATAGTTTGACAATTTTGCTCTTCTAGCTTGACCATGTTGTCCAGGTTTATATGGTTTCCTATTTAATAATTTATCAAATTTAGGATTACCAAAAATGTTCTCACCAAATTTCCTTACTAACTTCCCTTTAGGAGTATTATTTTTTGCCATATATAATTAAACCCTTCTTTGCTTTGGAGGTCTACAGCCATTATGAGGAAGTGGTGTAACATCGGTAATGCTAGTTATTTGAATACCAACACTGGCAATTGCTCTAATTGCAGCTTCTCTACCAGAACCAGGTCCTTTAACTTTAATCTCTATGCTAGTCATCCCTAGATTTAATGCAGATTGAGCTGCACTTTCACCAGCTTTTGTGGCAGCATAGGCTGTACTTTTTCTAGAACCTTTGAAACCAGAAGTACCTGCCTTTTCCCAAATTAATACATTCCCATTAATATCCGTAAATGTAACATGCGTATTATTAAATGTTGATTTAATATGAGCGACTCCATGAGAGTCGATATTTTTCTTTTTCTTTTTTCTTTTCTTTTCAGCCAAAATAACCTCTCAGATTAATTATTATATTGCACTTTTCCCAAGACCTATAGTCCTTTTTTTCCCTTTTCTAGTCCTAGCATTTGTTTTTGTTCTTTGACCATTTGCTGGAAGACCTTTTCGATGACGTAATCCTCTATAAGTACCCAAATCTTTAAGTCTTTTAATATTCATTGCAGTTTGAGATCGCAATTCGCCCTCGACTAGAATATTAAGATTTGCTATAGCATCTCTAATCAGGATTATTTGTTTTTCTGTTAATTCATTTACCCTTGTATCAACATCTACTTTTGCTTCCAAACATAATTTTAAAGCAGTAGTCATCCCAATTCCATGGATGTAACGTAATGCAAACGGCACTTTTTTATTTCTAGGTATATCTATACCTACAATACGAGCCATAGTCTTTATCCTTGTCTCTGTTTATGTTTTTTATTTTCACAAATAACTAATAAAACGCCCTTGCGTTTTATAATTTTACATTTATCACATATTTTTTTTACAGAAGGTCTAACTTTCATTTTTATTTATTTTTGTCTATAAATTAT
>CAYFIF010000247.1:0-2868 GCA_964343085.1 uncultured bacterium
CCTTCAGATTGCTGCAAAGCCTTTTTACAATCCATCATCCCTGCGCCAGTTTTTTCCCTTAGTGCTTTGACCAACTTTGCATCAATAGACATTTTTTATTCTTCCTCCTGGATTCTATTATCTTCTTCCTTTTCAGTCTTCATGCTTGCATTATCTGGGACTATGCTTTTAGAAACATTAGTTACCTTAGATTCTTTATCAGAATTATTTTTTTCAGTTTCTTGAGATGAATTTCGAGCATTAATTATTGCATCGGCCATTAAAGAAATAATTAGTTGGATTGTTCTAATTGAGTCATCATTAGCAGGTATTGGATAATCGACCTTTTTGGGATCTGAATTAGAATCAACTATAGCTATAACAGGAATATCAAGTCTTTTAGCCTCACGAATTGCGGTATCTTCATATTGAGCATCAACAACAACAAGCAAATCAGGTAATCGTCTCATATCTTTAATACCTCGATGTTGGTCAGCTAGCTTAACTCTCTCCCGATTTAAGGTTTGAGCTTCTTTTTTGGTTAAATTTTCATAAAGATTAGAACCTTCTTTCTCTAATTGCTTTAGGCGTTTTATACTTTTTTTAATTGTTGAAAAATTTGTTAATGTTCCACCTAACCAACGTTCTACAACGTAAAACATTCTGCACCTATCTGCTTCTTGCTGAACAATATCACGTGCTTGTTTTTTAGTTCCAACAAATAAAATTTCTCCTTTTTTTGATACAATTTTCTCTGCGTATTCTATTGCTTCATTTATTGCCTTAATAGTTTCATCAAGGTCGATAATATGAACACCGTTTTTTTCAGAGAGAATATAATTTTTATAATTGGGGTTCCACTTTCGAGTTATATGGCCAAAATGTGCTCCTGTACTTAATAAATCTTCAAATTTTACATGTGACATACTTATGCTATCTTTTAGAGAATTGGAATTTTTTTCTTGCTCCAGGTTGCCCCGGTTTTTTTCTTTCAACTTTCCTTGGATCTCTTGTTAAGAAACCTTTATCTTTTAAAATTGGCCTAAATTCAGCATCTGCATTCAATAAAGCTCTTGCTATTCCAAGACGAATTGCTCCTGCTTGACCCGTTAGGCCACCTCCTTTAACATTAACTTTTATATCATAAGCATCTTTTGTCTCTGTTGCATCAAGCGGTTGGGTTACTACGGTAGCGAGGCTGTCCCTACATAAATAATCACGATAAGGCTTGCCATTTACAATAATTTTACCATTACCAGGAAAAACAAAAACTCTTGCCACAGATGATTTTCTTCTACCAGTACCATAAAAAAGTTGCTCACTCATAACTTATATTTTCAACTGTTTAGGTTTTTGCGCATGATGCGGGTGCTCAGAACCAACATATACTTTTAAATGAGATAAAATTGCTCTACCTAGACGATTATGAGGTATCATACCCTTAACCGCATTAATAACAATACGCTCAGGATTTGTCCTACGTAATTCGCTAACAGACAGCTCTTTACCTGAACCAGGATAACCAGAATGGCTAAAATATTTTTTTGAATCTTCTTTATCACCAGATAAAAAAATCTTTTCTGCATTAATTACTATCACAAAATCACCCATATCTAGATGAGGAGAAAAATCTACTTTATGTTTGCCACGAAGTATTTGCGCAATTTTGGATGCAAACCTTCCTAAAGTCCTTCCACTAGCATCGGCTACCCACCAATTTTTTTCTATTCCAGATTTTTTTAAAGAGAATGTTTTCATAATCATTTAGATTAAAGCCAACGAAATTATATTTTAATCCTTTACCTAGTCAATATTAAAAACATTCTTTAGGAAAATAAATTTTTGCCAATAATATTTTTTGATATCGTATAATCAATAGTGCCTATCAACTTTTCACCCAAAAATGCTGAATTTTTAGATTTTGATTTAATATTTTCTGAAGAAAAAATCCATTCTTTTTCAGGGTCAAAAACAACAATCTCCGCTTCGGAACCAAGACTGAACAAATCGATTTCGAACCCCATTATTTTTCTAGGATTAACTGTTAGTAAAACTATTAAGTCAATCAAACTAACTTCATTATTCTTCGTTAGAACTTTATTTACTGCTCCAAAACAAGATTCCAAACCTATCATCCCACAATCAGCTAAATCAAAAGTAGTCTCTTTATCTTGCACACTATGAGGAGCATGATCTGTAGCTATGCAATCAATGGTACCATCTTTTAATCCATTAATTAAAGCTTGTCTATCATTTTCAGATCTTATAGGTGGAGCTACTTTAAAATTAGTATTAAATGACCTTAAATATTCGACGTTAAAGTAAATATGGTGTGGTGTTACTTCTGAAGTAATTAATTTATTTTTATTTTTGATCTCCCGAATTAGACTTACTGATTTCTCAGTCGTTACATGTGGAATATGGAGTTTCGAATTGGTAATTAGAGAAAGTTCCAAATCACGAAAAACCATTATCGCTTCAGAAGAATCAGGATTCCCACTCAATCCTAATTGATTAGAAACAAAGCTTTCATGCATTAAACCATTAGAAGATAAATAAATATCCTCTGCATGATTTATAATAGGTACATCAAGCATTTTGGAATATTCAAGAGCAAGACGCATTACCTTACTATTTTGAATAGGAATTCCATCATCGCTAAAAGCTATTGCTCCCTCTGACAACATCATACCCATTTCAGTTAAATCTTTTCCATTTTGATTTTTTGTAATAGCTCCTATTGGATGAATGTGGATAGGGCAAGTTTTTGATTTTTCTATAATAAACTTTATTGATTCAGGATTATCAATCGGAGGATTCGTATTAGCCATAATACAAACTCTTGTAAAACCTCCAGACATCGCGGCCAATGAACCGGAACTGAGTGTT
>CAYFIF010000248.1:0-2816 GCA_964343085.1 uncultured bacterium
AATAACTGTATGTGGTAAACCTAGTATTCTTATACCATATCCACATGCAGCAGGTGATCATCAAACAAAAAATGCTCAAGCTTTAGTAAATGCAGGTGCAGCTCGAATCTTATTTGAAAAAAATCTGAAAGCAAATGATCTTTTTGAATTAATAAATAATTTAATTAGTAATTCAGATGAAATATCAAAAATGTCAAAAGCATCAAAACGCATCGGAAAACCTAATGCAACAAAATTAATTGTAGATCAAATTTTTGAGTTAGCAGTATGACCTTTAGAAAAATAAACAATATACACTTTGTTGGGATAGGTGGAATAGGAATGAGTGGGATAGCAGAATTATTAAAAAATTTGGGATTTAAAATATCAGGGTCAGATATTAGCGATTCAAGTATTGTTAGAAGATTAATTGAATTAGGAATCGATATAAATATCGGTCACAAACCTGAAAATTTAGGAAATGCAAATCTGTTGGTTTACTCAAGTGCAGTTCCAATAGAAAACCCTGAAATAATAAAAGCAAGACAAAAAGGAATTCCTGTAATTAAACGAGCAGAAATGCTTGGAGAATTAATTACTTTTAAAAAGACTAGCATTGCTGTTGGAGGCACCCACGGCAAAACAAGCACTTCATCAATGATAGGTACAGTTCTATCTGAAGGCAAAATTGACCCAACAATGGTCGTGGGTGGATTAGTAAAAAACCTAAATACGAATTCTAAATTAGGTTCTGGAGATACTATCATCGTTGAAGCTGATGAATACGATAGAAGTTTTTTATCTTTGAAACCAACAATTGGATTAATAACTAATATAGAACTTGAACATATAGACTGTTATGAAGATTTAAATGACTATCAGGAAGCATTTTTAAAATTTTGTAAGTCTATACCATTTTATGGTGAAATTATTTTATGCATCGATTCCCCCGGGATTCGAGATATTATTTCAAAAATTGAAAGGCCCATGACTACCTATGGACGGTCTAGGGATGCGGTCTATCGAGCGAAGAACCTACGATTTAATGAAAACAAAACCACATACTCCGTTTTTCGCGCGAAAGAAAACCTAGGAGAAATAGAGCTAAATGTTCCAGGTGAACATAACGTGCTTAACTCTTTGGGAGCCGTTGTTATAGGTATAGAAATGGGCCTTAATTTTCAGACAATCAAAAATGGATTGAAAAAATATACAGGAGTTCGCCGACGTTTTGAACTCAAGGGAATCCATAATAATATAATGGTTGTAGATGACTACGCACACCATCCAACAGAAATTAAAGCAACTTTGAATGCAGCAAAAAAAGGTTGGGATCGAAGAATTATTGCAATTTTCCAACCTCATCTATTTTCCAGAACACAGGCATTTTTTAGAGAATTCGCTGAAGAATTATTAAATGCTGATCACGTTATTATTACTGAAATATACCCAGCTAGAGAAAAGGCAATTCCAGGAATAACCGGTTCTTTAATTTATAACGAATGTATAAATAGAGGGAAAACTGATTGTAAATATATTCCGGATTTAGATGATCTAGAAAAATATTTGGATAAAATAGTGAAACCCAATGATTTGATTTTAACTCTTGGAGCAGGAAATATATGGAGATATAGTGAATCATACGCTGAACATATATCCTCAATTAAACTTGGACTAAACGTTGGATAATATGGGAAAATTAAAAAAAATTGTTCAGGGTACATTTTTAGAAAATGAGCCAATGAAAAATCATACCTCATATGGCATAGGTGGTCCTGCCAAAGCATTTATAATTCCTAAGGATAAATATGAACTAAGCAAAGTCTTATCCTTTTGTAAACAAAATAAAATCAATACTTATTTTATAGGTTCAGGATCAAATTTATTAGTATCAGACAGTGGGTTTAATGGTGCAGTAATTACACCAAACAAGGTGTTAAAAAAATTATTTTTTAATGATAATAAAGTGACTGCAGAATCAGGAGTTATGCTTGGTAAATTAGTAAAAGAAAGTATGAAAAGAGACCTAAGTGGTCTAGAAAGCCTTGTTGGAGTACCAGGAACACTCGGTGGAGCTTTAGTAATGAATGCAGGTGCATTTGGCCACGAGATTTCTAATTATATATCAAAGGTTGATGTAATGAAAATGGATGGGGAAGTATATACCTTAAACCACAAAAATATTGATTTTTCTTATCGTTTTTCAACTTTCAAAAGGGACGAATTTATTTTAAAAGCCTATTTCCTATTACCAACAGGTACTTCTAAAGAAATACAAAAAAAACGAATTGAAGCTAGTAAGGGAAGAAAATCATCCCAGCCTCTACGATTCAGGTCCGCAGGTAGTGTCTTTAAAAACCATCCTAAATACCCTGCAGGATATTTAATTGATAAAGCGGGTTTAAAAGGAACTAAAATTGGAGATGCTGAAATATCCAAGCAACATGCCAATTTTTTTATAAATCATGGTAATGCTAAAGCAAATGATATTATAGAGTTGATTCGATTAGCAAGAATAAAAGTTTTAGAAAAATTTGGAATAAAATTAGATCTTGAGATAAAGACTATCGGTTTTAAACAAAATGATTTAAATCATTATGAAGCGTAAAAATATCAATCAAATTTGTTACAAAAAAATAACCCTCTACTCAATAACGCTGATGTTCTTTTTTAGTTTATTTTTTATAGCATATCAATGGTCTCATATTTGTGGAAACCACAGATTAAAACATATCATAGTTTCAAATACAAAGGTATTGGATGAAAATATTTATAGAAAAGTAATTGGAGATATTGGTGAGATTAAAACAAATCAAATTAATCTAAAAAAAATTATC
>CAYFIF010000249.1:0-2792 GCA_964343085.1 uncultured bacterium
ATGTTCAATCGCAAATGCACAGTCCCATGATAAGGATAGTAACCAATTGGCCATAAATAAATCAAATTTTTCTTTTGTTCTATGACTAAGCTCATGCCCAGGAACTGTCCCCATGATACCAATAAAAAGACCAGAAAGTGCAACCAAAAAGATAGCATCCAGTGTGTTTATTGCATCTCTAGCATAAAGAAGATCCAGATTAAAGCTAGTTAACAAAAAGGTTGAGAATATATTAGAATCACTATCTCCCAATATAAAAACAACCATCATTAAATAGATTATTAGGATTGGTAGATTTATGTAGATAGGAAGATTTAGAAAGAATACATTATTATATTTTCTTTCTTTATCATCTTTCGCAATTAAAAAATCCCCTAGAATAATAAATAGAGAAAAGCAGATAAAAAAAGCAGTTGGGTAGTAAGATCCTCGAGAGCAAAAAAAGATTGCTAAGATGAGAGTAGGGGTCGATATATAATACTTTAAATACTTCAATCATAAACCTTTAATGTTTATATATTAATTCTAATTTGTGTAAAAATTCTAATATAAATAAAACTAAAGTGGAATGCATTTTTTTTAAAAAGTTTGTAAAAAAATGTAGAAGAGCCGTAATAATTGATTATTTTAAAACAATTTTTCCAGAATATTTTTCTTTCTTTTTAAGCAGTGCTCTTTTTGTTTGATTTAGCTCCATTTTTCTTAATCTAATGAATTCAGGAGTTATTTCAACCAGCTCATCTTCGGCGATAAACTCAATGCATTGATCCAAAGACATTTGTTTTTCTAGTCTTAAAGGCACTGTATTATCAGAACCGGATGCACGCATGTTTGTAAGTTTTTTTTCTTTTGTTATGTTAACATTTAAATCACCTTCCCTATTGCGTTCACCTATAATCATCCCCTCATAAACCTCAGTTCCTACTTTTATAAATAACTCTCCTCTATCAGCCATACCTAAAGAGGCATATGTTGTAGCCTTACCTTTTCTGTCTGATACAAGTGCACCTGAATTTCTTTGAGGAATAGGGCCGAACCATTCACCAAAGCCATCGAATAATTTATTCATTATACCTGCTCCCTGTGTATCAGTCATAAATTGAGATCTAAAACCAATCAAGCCTCGAGATGGAATTGAGAACTCTAAATTCACTCTACCAGTGCCATGGTTTTGAAGATTTGTCATTTTTCCCTTTCTTTCAGATAGTTTTTCCGTAATAATACCAACCTTTTCCTCAGGAATATCTAAAAACACTTTTTCCATGGGCTCAACCTTTTTCCTGTTTTCTGTTTTTGTAATAACCTGTGGTTTTGATACCATAAACTCGTACCCTTCTCTTCTCATAGTCTCAATTAAAATTGCCATTTGTAATTCGCCTCGACCTCGAACCTCGAAAATATTAGGCTTTTCAGTATTAATAACCTGGAGAGAAACATTACTCAAAATTTCTTTATTTAATCTTTCTGATAGGTGCCTAGTGGTAAGAAATTTCCCATCCATTCCAGAAAATGGACTATCATTAACATAAAATAGCATGGAAACAGTTGGTTCGTCCACTTTAATTCGAGGAAGAGGAATTGGAGATTCATTATCTGAAATTGTATCTCCAATTGATATATTTTCAATACCTGCGAATGCGATAATATCGCCTGAGTCTACCTTATCAATTAAAATTTTCTTTAGGCCTTGGAAAGTATATAAAGCTGAAAATTTTTGATTTTTTATATTTTCTTTTTCCTTACATAGAGTATATGATTTATTCATATCTAGAACTCCATTATTTAACCTACCGACAGCGATTTGACCAACATAGGAGTCGTAATCAAGACTTGTAATTAAAAACTGAGGGGTATGATCATCGTTTACTTCAGGACCTGGTATTGTATTTATAATGGTTTTAAATAATAGCGTAAGATTATCAACATTATCATCCAATTTACTTTTCCCAATACCTTTTTTAGCATCGGTATAAATAACAGGAAATTCAATCTGATTTTCGGATGCACCTAGGTCGATGAAAAGATCATATACCTCATCTAGGACTTCACCAATTCGAGCGTCTGTTCTGTCAATTTTATTTATGACTAGAATTATGGGAAGATCTTTATTAAGAGCTTTTTTTAAAACGAAACGAGTTTGAGGGAGTGGACCTTCACTAGCATCTACTAAAAGCAAAGCTCCATCAACTAGATTAAGACTTCTTTCGACTTCGCCGCCGAAATCAGCATGTCCAGGCGTATCAAGAATATTTATTTTTATATCATTGTAGAATACTGCAGTATTTTTTGCGGTAATTGTGATGCCTCTTTCCTTTTCAAGATCCATTGAGTCCATAATCCGGTCTTCAATATTTTGATGTTTCTTGAATGTTCCACTCTGTTTTAATAGTCCATCAACTAAAGTTGTTTTACCATGGTCTACGTGAGCTATAATTGCGATGTTTCTTATCGAGTCTTTTCTCATATTATATAAATTGAGGATAAAAAAAACCCCGTATAAATACGGGGTTTTTTTTGGTTAATTTAGTTACTCACCAGCAACAGAGGCTTTGCGATAATCCGTAACTAATTTTTTTATTTCGCCAATAGCTTTACGTGCGCGAGAACCGGCAGCTTTATTACCGTTCATGTTTTTTTCGTGCTCTGATTCAAATGTATCAAAGTGATTTTTAATTTGATTGTATAGATTACTTGTTTTTGACATTATTTTTCCTTTTTAGTTATTTAAGTATAATTCTGAGGCCGAGATATTAATAATGCTTTGCAAAATTTCTATTAATTATTTAAAGATT
>CAYFIF010000250.1:0-2786 GCA_964343085.1 uncultured bacterium
TATTTTCATTAAACTTCACCCATATTTCACCATCAGAAAATGTATTAAAGGATATACTCCCTAGTTTACAACTCTGTGATTTTGCAATCTTTTCAGCTAAGGCAGGATTACTCCTCCCACTAAATATTTTTAACTTGTTTCCCATTTCCTAAATTGCTGGGCCGCAGGGACTCGAACCCCGACTGCCGGGACCAAAACCCGGTGTCCTACCATTAGACGACAGCCCAAATTATTTTATTTAGCAATCCTATTTTTCGGACAAGTAACTAAAGAATGGTATTCAGGGGAGAATTTTGACTCTGCTAAAATAGCTTTAGCTTCATCGTCAAAAAACCCAAACACAGTCGAACCTGAGCCCGACAGACTGGAATACCTTGCCCCGCTTTCTAGAAGCAAATTTTTTATTCGCCCAATCTCTGGATATGCTGGAAAAACAATTTCTTCAAAATCGTTTTTAAACATCTCAAAAGGAATTCTTTTCTTTCCAATCAAGTCAGAAAAGTTAATATCCCTCTCACGCACATCCAATACGTTTTTGATATGGCTGTAAGCCCAAGATGTATCAATATGAATTTTTGGCATAATCAACAATACAAAACTTTCTATAAATGGACTTTCTTTTGATAAAATACTCCCAATGCCTTTACCAATTTGTGTGCCTCCATTAATAAAAAAAGGTACATCCGCACCTATTTTTGTTGCAAGGGTTTCCAAATCTTTGTTGGATAGTGCTAACTGAAATAGAGAATTAACACCTTTTAGCGTTGCTGCTGCATTTGATGAACCACCACCAAGACCTGCTCCAACAGGAATTGATTTTTTTAAATTAATAGAAACTCCATTTAAGCCAAATTTTTTTGATATTAAGTTCCAAGCTTTAACACATAAATTTTTATTGTTATTCAGATTATTAACATCACAACTAAAAATATTTTTTGTTCTGGACTTTTTTAATGTTATTACATCATGAAATAATAATTCTTGATATACAGTATTGACATCATGATAGCCATCTGGCCTGGCATCACCAATTTTTAATCCAACATTGATTTTACAGTGCGATTGTAAACTTATTTTCCCCAATTGACTTAATAATTTTTATTTATTTTTAAAATAAAATCTAATCTATACTTTTATATATAGTTGCTATTGTTTGAGATGCCCAACCTGAATTATTACCTATAAAGCCAAGGTGATCTGAAGTCGTGGCTTTTATGGAAATTTGAGATTTGTTTATATTAATAGCTTCAGATAATGTTCGTCTTATTAAAGGAATAAATCTTGCTATTTTTGGTTTTTGCAAAATTACAGTGCTGTCTAGATTGCTTATTTCAAAGCCTGCTTTAGAAATTTTTTCAACTGCTTGTTTGATAAAAAAAATACTCCGAGCATCTTTCCATTCTTGTTCATGACTTGGGAAAAACCCCCCAATGTCTCCTAAAGCAGCAGCACCAAGCAAAGCATCTACAATTGAATGACTAAGAGCATCACCATCTGAATGACCTACTGAACCTATTTCTGATGGAATGTTTACACCACCAATAATTAGTTTTTCGCCTTTTGAAAGCGAATGGATATCATAACCAATTCCAGATCTAATCATTGAATTAATTTTTCTGCCCTATCCCAATCTTTTTTGGTTGTAATCTTAAAATTATTTTCATCTCCATTAACCAATTTAACTTTGAAACCCATTTCTTCCATTAGCATAGATTCGTCTGTAACAAACAAATTATTTTTTTTCCCACTTTCTATTGCAGTACTTAATTTAGCTTTGTGGAATGTTTGTGGAGTTTGGGCAAGCCAAACTCTCTCTCTATCAATTGTACTTTTTATATAGTCTTCATGGACTATTTTTATGGTATCACTGCTAGGAATAGCAGCAATTGCACCATCTGCTTTTTTGCAACCTTTAATTGAATTATTAATTATTTCTTGAGTTAAAAAAGGCCTAGCAGCATCATGAATACAAACTAAATTTGAATTTGATACCTTTATGCCATTTTCAACAGAGCTCTGCCTATTATGTCCGCCTTCAATAGTTAATATTGGCTTTTTAATAAAATGTTTAGAAACTTTTCTCTTGACCCACTGAATATCTGTTTTGGGAACAATCAAAATTATTTCATCAATTTTATCGCAACTATAAAATTGATTTAAACTATAAAAAACCAGCGGTATCCCATTTAATTTCTCAAACTGCTTTTTTGCCCCAAACCTTTGGCCTCTACCAGCCGCTGGTATAATTGCTGAGACAATTTCCATTTTTAAATCCTATTTACAATTTTTTAAATAATCATCATAGCATCACCATAACTAAGAAATCTATAATTGTGTTTTTTTGCTTCTCTATATGCTTTCATAATTAATTCTTTACCTGCAAAAGCGCCTACCATCATCATTAAAGTTGATTTTGGTGTATGAAAATTGGTAATCATTTTATCTACCATTTTAAAATCATATGGTGGATATATAAATTTATCTGTCCAACCCCGCTTAGGAGTAACCTGAAAACCAGATATAGCTATGGTCTCCAATGCACGAACAGTTGAGGTCCCTACAGCAATAATATTTCTATGTCTCTTGCGTGCTTTGTTTATAGCCATTGAAGTTGCTGGAGAAACCTCAAAGTATTCAGAATCCATTTGATGCCTATTTAAATCTTCAACTTGCACCGGGCGAAAGGTCCCTAAACCTATGTGGAGAGTTATATTGTCCATTATAACTCCTTTTTTGCTTAATTTTTTTATCAAATTATCTGTAAAATGTAATCCAGCAGTAGGAGC
>CAYFIF010000251.1:0-2710 GCA_964343085.1 uncultured bacterium
ATCATTGATTTGCAATACGACAAGTTTTGAATTCCACCCGCATGAATTTAAGTTTGATTGATGAACACATTGATTTCCTATCACCGCATAACCACCAGATTCCATACTAATAATATCATCTGCTTGCTCTAAATAATCTCCACCATAGGTCTTTTCCCAAATTAGGCCACCATTTTTCTTTACTTTTACAATCCAAAAATCTTTGTAATACATAAAATTAAATGAACAGGGATGAGGTCCTTCACCATGAGCTTTTTCTCCAACAATTATTAGCATCTCATCAGGTGTTTCAATTATTGATCTAAAAATATCATCCTCACAATTTGTGCCAAAATATTTTTGTGTTAAGATATTTCCTTGGGGACTAAATTTAACGAACTTTGCCTGCCCTCCACTAGGCCCTCCGACAGCATAATAATTTCCATTACTATGTTGAATTACATCTTCGTAATTCGGATATTGGCCGCTCTGACCGTTTTTCCATTCTTCTATTCCATTCGAATCTGCCTTAACGATTCCCTCCCATCCTGCATACAGGTAACCACCATCACTAGTCTGAATCACTGAGTGGGTGTAGCCAAAAGCTCCTAGGCTATAGGTATTTTGCCACTCTTCGTTTCCGTATTTATCTAATTTTGAAAGCCATGCATTGCCCCAACTTCCACCGCCTTCTATATATTTATGCCCCGCAATAATGAAGCCCTCATCCTTTGTTTGTTTAACAGACAGCTCACCGTGTTCAAATTGCTTTTTAAAAGTAATAGGGTCGATAGGATTTGCCGATGAGTTCGTTGTATTCTCTTGCTCTTGACCACAACCAAAAAAGAAAATTGAAAATATGAATAATATTTGCGAGTATTGATTAACCATCGCGTGTAAATTAGTTAATAAATAAAAACCCTACATTCAGCAGGGTTTTTATTTATTAATTGCTGAAATTATTAGTCAGGTATTCCGCTTCCACTATGAAGTGGTGTGTAATCGCTGAATCTAATTTTCCATCTTCCATTTTCTGTAACTAAAACATGAGACACTCTTGTTCTATAATCGCCTTTGTTAACGCCTCCTATGCTATATGATCCAACCAAATAATGGTAGGCAACAGCAACTTTTGGATATTTAGGTGCAGTCTCTAAAATCTCAACATTTATATATCTTGGAGTGAAATCATAGGAATCGCCAGCTGACATGCCTTTGGTTAACGCTTTTTCAGTTGCGGCCTTATTGTACCAGAAAGCCCCGTTTGAATCACCATTAATAGTACCCTTAGAAAACATGGTTGTCAAATGCTCACTCCAGTTCATACTGTTCATTGTTTTGTAGTGTTTTATTAGCAACTTTTTTACATCTGATGCATCACTAGCAAGAACAAAAGAACTAAATATGAAAACGTATAAAATGCGATATATCATAATAAACTCCTATTTATTTTTTATAATCTACAATAATGATATATAATTAAAAATGATTTGTAATGAAAAATCAATAATTATCTGGGATTAAAATCTCATTACTTTATTTTTACATAATTAATACTTAATTGGTTTTATTTTAATTCCCTTTTTCGGTTTTCCTATGGTTTTTTTATAGAAAATAAAGGAAAGAAAACTTCCGACGCCCTGTCCACTGATAAAATAGATAACCGAGCTAGGATGAATGCCCGTAAAAGTATCAGTGAAGATACGGGCCAGGGTTACTGCTGGATTTGCAAAAGCAGTAGACGAGGTAAACCAATAACCTGCTGATATAAACAGGGCAACAGCAAGAGCGACATCATTAGGACGGCTCTCATTTAGAAATAAAATTGTCATGATCAAGCCAAAGGTTGCTATTATCTCACTCGCCAGCATTTTTTCTTCTCCACGAATGTTCGAGGAGATCTGAATAATCTCTAAATTAAAAATATAGTGAGTGACTATCACGCCTATAAGTCCACCTAAAAGCTGAGACAGGATATAAAATAAAAGTTCTGTGCGATTTAATTTTTTTAAAAAAAAGAAAACCAAGCTCACAGCTGGATTAAAATGTGCTCCAGAAATCCTAGAAAAAGCTTTAATAATAACAAATAATATTGATCCTGTAGCTACTGTGTTTGCTAAAAGTGCAATCCCATCATTGCCATTTGATAAGTTTTCGCCCATAATCCCAGATCCAATAACTACAGAAACTAAAAAGAATGATCCAATAAGTTCGCAGGCCAGTGCATTAATCATATTTATTATTTTGGTTCGTATAAGGTTTGTTTATGAGTTATATATTTAGTTGCCTGTGTCTTCTTAAAATACAGTCATTCATTATAAATAATAGGCCAGCATCTTTTGCCTCATCTGAAGATCGGTTACATAGGACGCCATCTTGCAACCAGATTGCTTTTGCTTTAATTGAGATTGCGTCTTTTGTTATAGCGTTTGCGTACTCTGATTTTCGAAAAACATTAACAATATCAATTTTGGTTGGTATATCTAATACCGAGGGATAGCACTTTTGACCTTCAATACTTTTTTGACCCGGATTAACAGGAATAATATTATAACCATTGTTTATCATATAGACTGATACAAAATTACTTGGGCGCTCCTTTTTAGGGCTCATTCCAACAACCGCAATATTTTTTAGTTTCAAGATATTTTTTACTATAGAATTATCATTCATTCTTGTTCCTATGGAAATATATTTTTGTTTGACTAATTATTGAATAAATCATCCATGG
>CAYFIF010000252.1:0-2642 GCA_964343085.1 uncultured bacterium
CTTACCTTGAGACCCTCACGTAAACCGGATGTAAATAAAATAGTGTTTTGCGAAGATAAAACGTTTCCTTCAACAGAAACCTTGGCTATGGTAATATCTGCATTTTGACTTAATGCAAAAGAAAAGAAAACCGTTAAATAATATATATATATCTTCATTTATAGATCGAGATGCCTATTCAAAAACCTTCCCGAACCTTCTTTCTCTAGATTGATAATCATATAGAGCATTGATTAGCTCTCTTTCTCTAAAGTCAGGCCAATATGTCTCCGTTAAGTATATTTCTGAATAAGCAATTTGCCAAAGCAAAAAATTACTTATTCTATTTTCTCCACTAGTTCTTATTAATAAATCAGGATCTGGAAAATCAGATGTGTAAAGCTCTTTTGAAAAAGATTTTTCATCAATATCTTCTACAGATATTATACCTTTTTTTACTTTCTTAGAAATTTTTTTCACTCCAACTATAATTTCAGCTCTACTACCATAGCTTAATGCCAAACAAAGATTTAGTCCGGAATTGTTTTTAGTCAATTTCATACCCTCTTCAATGCCTTTTTTAGTTATCGGCGGCAATTTATCAATATCACCTATAGTTTTGAAACAAACGTTGTTCTTATTTAATTCCTGAATTTCAATATTAATTGTATTTAATAATAATTTCATTAAGGCATTGACTTCCTTTAGCGGTCTGTTCCAATTTTCGGTTGAAAAAGTGTATAGAGTTAAATATTTGACCCCTAATTCACCACAAACCCGAGTAATTTCTCTAACAGAATTTATACCCTGCTGGTGACCAGAAATTCTAGGTAGGCTTTTCTTCTTTGCCCATCGCCCATTTCCATCCATAATGATAGCAATATGTCTAGGAATATTACCGCGTTCAACTTTATCTCGAATTGATTTATCCATAAACCATAAGAATACTAAATAATATTAACACTTATACTATACGAAGTCGTGAAATGATATAGCCATTTGATATTAAACTAGTTTTTTTATCCAAAAAATCAAATATTTTAATTAAATAAAATCTTATCAAAAATATTATGAGCTATTTCAAAATATATTTTACTAATATCTGATTTGGGATTTTTCTCAACAATAGGCATTCCATTATCAGTCGTTTCAACAATAGTTTGAGAAATCGGAATACGGCCTAAAAGGGGGACTCCCAATCTGTCGCTTTCCACCCTTCCCGCTCCAGATTTAAACAAATCTATGTTATGCGTAAAAACTCCTTTATCTTTTATACTAACTTCTTCACCTTCAATGATTAATGAAGAAGAAGGACTACAATCAGAAACTTGGCCTTTGATAGTATAGCCTGACATATTTTCTACAACCCCGAGAACAGGAGTATTTACCTTTCTAAACATATCTGCCCCTTTTCGAACATCGGCCAATGCAATA
This sequence comes from uncultured bacterium, assembly GCA_964343085.1. Lineage (GTDB taxonomy): Bacteria > Fidelibacterota > Marinisomatia > Marinisomatales > UBA1611 > CAZLPW01. The sequence continues at coordinate 1,414 of CAYFIF010000252.1, forward strand.
TCCTGAGGTGTTGTTACAATTACAGCTCCCGAAATTTTTAGCTTTTGGGTTAGCGTTAACTGAACATCACCAGTCCCAGGCGGTAGGTCTAAAACCAATATATCAAGTTTTCCCCAATCAACATCCCTGAAAAATTGTTCTGTCATTCTAGCAACCAAAGGGCCCCTCCAAATTGCTGGAGTCTCACTTCCACTTACAAAACCAAAACTCATTACTTCCATACCATAACGCTTTATTGGAATAAGTTTTTTTTCTTGGTTCATGGATGGTTGTGTATTAGTACCTAAAATTATTGGAAGTGAGGGCCCATATATATCCAAATCTAAGAGGCCAACATTGGCAACACGTGATTTAAATGCGCATGCTAAGTTGGCAGCAATAGTTGATTTCCCGACTCCGCCTTTACCACTTGCAACAGCAATAATAGATTTCACATTACTAAGAACTAAATCTTGACTAATAGGCTTTTGGTTGCTTTGGATCGTTGATTTTTGGGCATTATCAACTATAGATACATTTATTTCATTATAATTTTTTGAAAGTAATTTTTCTATATTTTTTACAACTATTTTCTTTTTATCTTCATTTTGCGATGTTATAGATAATTCTATATTTATTTTTTGATCATGTATATCAATATCCTTTACCATACCAAATGATACAATATCACGATTGAAACCTGGATAAGAGATTGATTGTAAAAGTTTTAAAATATCTTCTTTATTCATTTTAACAAAAAACGGCTGCTAAATTGCAACCGTTTTATATTTGATTAATTAAAATATTAGCTAGCCTGTGTATTCTTGACCAAACCATTCATAATTAATTTTGATATATTTATTCCACTCTTCCGGCACTTCACTTTCCTCAAAAATTGCTTCCACAGGGCATTCCGGTTCACATGCTCCACAATCAATACATTCTTCAGGGTTTATATAGAGTTGCTTTCCATCCGGATCAAAACCTTCTTCTTTTGCCTCAGCGCCAGCCCCCTCTTTATCTTCTGGTCCATGAATACAATCAACAGGACAAACCTCAACACATGCAGTATCACAAGTGTCAACACAAGGTTCCGCAATTATGTATGTCATTTATTACTCCTAAATAATTTAATTAAGCTCCAAATCATCCTTTAATTTAAAATTATAATATTGTAGTAAAAAAATGTTTTACTATTTATTCTATTTTAGTAACCAATACCAAAAAAAAGCAGTTTATACTATTAAGTG
>CAYFIF010000253.1:0-2614 GCA_964343085.1 uncultured bacterium
CAGCTTTAGACACGCGTTCATTTATTTTATTTCTGTTAGTGTTTTTATGGGCTATAAGGCTTGGGTCATTTTTATTTCACCGTGTTATTGTAAAAGGAGAAGATCGGCGATTTAATGAGTGGAAGCATTCTTTCCCTCTTTTTCTGCGCACATGGACGTATCAGGGTATGTGGATTTTTTTTACTTCTTTAGCATGTTTGACTGCAATCAGTTCTAAGCTAATAAAAGGAGACGGTTATTTATTTTATTTAGGGATCATTATTTGGTTTATTGGATTTTCATTTGAATCTATATCAGACCACCAAAAAAAGAATTTTAATGCTGATAAAAAGAATAAGGGCAAATTTATTTCTCATGGTCTCTGGGGATTAAGCAGACATCCAAATTATTTTGGAGAAGTAGTTCTTTGGTTTGGAATTTCAATTATAGCTCTTCCGGTTCTTGAAGGCTGGCAGTACCTCTCCCTTATATCACCTGTTTTTGTTTATCTTCTCCTAACAAAAGGGAGTGGAGTTCCAATATTAGAAGCATATGCAGATAAAAAATGGGGTAAAAGTAAAAAATATCAATCCTATAAAAGAGCAACTCCGGTATTCTTTCCTAAGGTTATTAAGAAAAAATGAATTTGAAGCACTTCTAAGGCATTTACTTTGTTAACGATACAGGATTTTTTTGATAATGTGGAATAAAGTTTTTGATCCTAAGCGCGTTCTAACAGTTATGCCAGTAATCTCATTATTATTATTTGTTCTAATGCTTGCTTTTTCCATGTCCATTTATTCAGGAGGAACTCGGGCTGATTTTAATGCACTTGGCTACACATTTTCTGAGAATTATATTAGTGATTTAGGGAGATATATAGCCATTAATGGCCAGAATAATACTAGCGCTATGATTGTATTTATTTTTGCGTTTTTTGTATTAGGATCATCATTTTTTATATTTTTCTATAAGAACTATTATTTTATTAAGGGAGAATACCAAATCAACCTAAATATATTTAGGCTAGCCACTTTTTTTGCTCTTAGTGCTACTATATGTATAATAGGCGTTGCTTTAACGCCTTCTGATGTAAACTTTGATGATCATGTAATGTTTGCGGAATGGATTTTCAGGTTTTTTTTTGCTGCATCTATTTTATATGCTATTTCATATTTTAAAATAAGTTCAAAAACAAAATTTTTGGGTTTAGGGTATTTAATTTTATCAATCGCCACTGGGACCTATATATTATTTTCTGATTTTAAACTAAATAAGGTGTTGTTTTCTGATACATTAATTGCTGATGTTTTAGCTCAAAAATTTATTGTTTGTAGTTTAGTTATAGGTTTTCTCATAATAGGTTATTTTAATTATCAAATAACCAAAAGTGAGGTTTGAAATAAATTAATTATGGTATTTTATTTTTGAAATTTTCTGGACACATCCTACTTATTGCAATCCCAATATTTTCCATTTTCGTTTTGCTCGAGTATGCTTTTAGTATTTACAAAAAGGATAATAGACTTCATATCATTGACATTGTATCTAGTTTAAGCTCAGGAATAACAAACATAACAAAAGATACGATTGGCCTTGGCATAGGTATACTTAGTTACAGTTGGCTGCTAGAGCATTTAGCAGTTATACGTATTAAAGAGACTTGGTTGGTTTATATTATTGCATTTATTGCAATAGATTTTCAAGGATACTGGTCTCATCGTTGGAATCATCATATTAATTTATTATGGAACCGGCATGTTGTCCACCACAGCAGTGAGTATTTCAATTTAGCTTGTGCCCTAAGGCAACCTGTTTCGAGTATATTTGCTTTGTATACTTTTTTATTGATTCCAGCGGCATTTTTGGGTGTTCCCTATAGGGTGATATTAATTTTAGGTCCGCTACATCTTTATGCTCAATTCTGGTATCATACAACTTACATAGGTAAAATGGGTTTCTTGGAAAAAATTATAGTAACACCCTCGCACCATAGAGTGCACCATGCAATTAATCCAGAGTATATTGATAAAAACCTATCTCAGATATTTATTTTTTGGGATAAGCTTTTTGGAACTTTTCAGGAAGAGCTACCAAATGTAAAGCCTGTATATGGGACAACTCGACAATCGCATACATGGAATCCTATTAGAATTAATTATCAACATTTTTGGCTATTGCTAAAGGACGCCTGGAGAACAAAATCCTTTATTGATAAGATCAGGATTTGGTTTATGCCAACCGGTTGGAGGCCAAATGATATGCAGGAGAATTATCCAATAAATAAAATTAATGATCCATATGATTTTAAGAAGTATAGTACCCAAGCACATCCTTCGTTGAAAATCTTTTGTATAATACAATTAATTTTTTCACTTTTTTTTGTTTCCTTCCTAATTGCTAATAAGGCATTTTTCAGCACAAAAGATCTTTACTTTTTTGGGTTTTTTATTTTTATTTCGATTTACACTTACACCGAGCTAATGGATCGTAATCGCTTAGCTATTTTTTTTGAAATAATTAAGAATGCTATTGGAGTGGGTGCTATTTACTGGGGAAATACATTCTACTTTGTAGAAAGGAGCTACTTAAATATAGATAAATTTTTATTTTTGTATTTTATTTTATCACTTAT
>CAYFIF010000254.1:0-2591 GCA_964343085.1 uncultured bacterium
TGGTGGGGTGATGGAACACCCGCGTATCCTGATAATCCAGCAATGAAAAGAGGCGTAATTCCCAATCAAAAATTAGTCGAAACAGAACGAAGACAATTGATAAATACATTATCTAAATTAAATATTGAAGTTATTGAAACACCATTCCCAAAAGCACTTGACAGTAAAAACCCCGAACATGATTTTGTATACATAAGAGATCAATTTATCTGTGGTGAAAATGGCAATGCCATCATAATGGAATTTCGAAACAGGGAAAGAAGGAAAGAAAGAAATTACATAATCCCTATTCTAGAAAAACTTGGATTATCTATTTTAGAGTTGCCAAAAAACTCAGACCTTTTTGCAGAAGGAGGAGAATTTTATTTTTGTAAAAAAGAAAAAATGTTATTTGCTGGTAATTCTCGAAATAGTTTATCTGGAATTGATGCAGTAGCAAAACATCTAGATGTAAATAATCTAGTTATCTTAAAAAGCAACGTATTTCATTTAGATGCATATTTTTGTCCCATTCTATCAAAAAAAGGAAACCTTTGTGCAATTATTTGCTGTATTAAAGAACTTACAAAAGCCTCAAGAGAACAATTATATAGATTTGCTGATAATATGAATATTCCTATTATAAAATTGCCAGTTTATGATGGGATTGGCTCAAAAAAAACTCCAGGCACTTTCGCAGTAAATTCTCTGCCAATACCTGGATATTTAATTGGCCCAAATCCTTATTCAGATAATAAGGTATCAGATAAATTAGATATGATGGATATTAAACAAATAATAACACCAATGTCACAGTATGCATTAAGCGGGGGTTCAGTTCACTGCTGCACAAATGAAATCTATTAAACATCCATACTAGCTTTTATATACCGAATCCAAATCTGAAGTTCATGCTCCCAAACCCTTTTTTATTGGGGACAACATCTTCGGCCATAGTGTACCTATAAAATAATTGAGAAGTAAAAGTAAGCAGTTTTAGTTGTAGTCCTGCTTGGAAATGAAATCCGCTAGATTCATTATAGTTATCTTTATTTTTCAAATAATCTTCTAGGTTTTTATTCAATTCTGAAACATCCCCCGTGAGCAAATCGCCACCTAATAAGTCTTCTACCATTTCAATACTTGCTGTAGGTGTTGTTTGGTGCATATTATATCCAAGACCAGAATACAGTTTTGCTCCTGCCAAAAAAGGGATGGATAATGAAAATACATCTTTTCTGATCGTTATGTAAGTATTTGCACTTGCCCAGGCAAAAGGAATTGGATCCATCTCAACTGGTAAATCATTTTTAAAATTAATATCATAGGTATTACCCATAGCCTGAAAATCAAGTTCTAGATCAATCACTGGAATAATATCTATGTACAAAAACCCTCCAATAGCAAAAGAATTTTCAAAAGATCCATTAGTCAAGGTTACCCCTTCTGCCCCGCCTAAGACTGATTCTTCTACTTTCATCTGACCTTGTGCTACTTGCAATCCAAATCCGGCTATGCCAAAAAGGCTAGTGGGGATTACAATAAATAATAATCCTAAAATATGTTTTTTCATAACAACTCCAAAAATGGTATAATATTAATTAATAAAGTTTACAGATTTACTTTTGACAAACAAATCACTCATTGAAAAGCGCCTACTAATCTAAATAAATTGAGAGGTCTTAATATATGAACCAACCCTTACTTTTACTGTCTCTTTTTTCAGGTGTTTTGATTTTTGGTCAAAGCGCCCGGTGGCCAACTCAAGCCAGTCGTTCATTTTCCTCCAATTTTGGAGAGAATAGAGATACCCACTTCCATATGGGAATAGATATAAAAACACGCGGAACAATAGGGCATGAAGTTTACGCTACTGAAGATGGGTATATTAGCAGGATGGTTTCTAATTACAATGGATACGGTAAAGCACTCTATTTAAGAACAAAGTCTGGACGGGAAATTCTTTATGCTCACCTTGATAAATTCAAACCTGTACTTGAAAAGGTATGGAGACTCCAACAAGCTAAGCGAAAAAGTTATATCGTAAATGCAAATTTTTCTCCACGAGAATTCCAAGTATTTAAAGGGGACTTGATTGGTTATTCAGGAAATAGCGGTTCCTCTTTTGCGCCTCATATACATCTTGAAGTTAGAAATAGAAACAGTGAACCTTTGAACCCGCTTGCCTATGCATTTGATATGCCTGACAAAGTAAAGCCAGTAGTAAAGAACATTGCTTTAATTCCACTATCAGAAAATTCAATTGTTAACGCCAGTCCCTTAATCCAAACTTTTCCACTATATAGAGATAGATCTGGAATATATAATTTTCCTGATACAATAAGTGTATTCGGTGAATTTGGAATCGCTATCGAAACCCATGATAAAAGACAGGGTGCAAATAATAAATACCAAATATATAAAGCAGAATTATTTGTTGATGGGACAAAAAAATTTGAACTAAAGTACGATAAAATACCTTTTTCAAAAACTAATATGGCTAACACTGTAATCGAGTATGGTTTAAAAAGAAAAAAGAAAGGAGAATATCAAAAGTTATATAGAATGCCAGAACATCCAAAATTAGATATCCAAGTTTTGGAAGAAAATGG
>CAYFIF010000255.1:0-2563 GCA_964343085.1 uncultured bacterium
CTTAAGCCCATAACAGAACCACCACTAAAAGCAACATTAAGAGCAGTCTCTAAATTATCCCGAGCTGCATTAGTTGTTCTATTATTTGATTTTGTAGCAACCTTCATTCCAAGAAACCCAGCTAAGCCTGAGGCTATTGCTCCTACCAAAAAAGATAACGAGATTAAAGGGCTTGAGCTTGGGTCATCACTAAGCTTATTGGCTATACCTAAAATGACGGCAACAGTAATTACAAATATACCAAGGACACGGTATTCAGCCTTTAAAAAGGCCATAGCACCTTCAGAAATGCTTTTGCCAATAGCTTTCATTTTATCTGTACCTTGGTCCTGAGCCTCAATCCATCTGGTCTTCCAAAAAGAATATATTAGAGCAAGGATACCCGCTCCTAAAACAAATATAATATTATAATCCATATATTTGAACTTCCTCTCTAAATTAAGAATTAAAATGATTCATGGTATAATTAATGCCACGTACTAACAAGGTATCAATAGCATCCGTTGCCTTTTTCAACATTATTTCGACTTCAGTTTCATATTTTGATGAAAATGGTTTTAAAACATACTCCTCAGCTGGCCTCATAACTTCATCTGTCCCTATACCTAATCTTATTCTTGGGAACTCGCTAGTTTGAAGATGATAAATAATATTTTTCATACCGCGATGGCACCCATCTCCACCTTTTTTTCGAATTCGAATTGTTCCAAGTGGTAGATCTACATCATCAACAATCACGTATGTATCTTCTGGAAGTAAATTCCAGTACTCAACAATATTTTTTACAGCCAATCCGCTTTTATTCATATATGTAGTTGGTTTTACAATTAAGATCTTTTTTGATTTAAAACGCGTGTAAACAAACTCTCCTTTTCCTGATTTAAAGGATAAGTTGTGCCGATCTGCAAATTTGTTAACAACCCAAAACCCAATATTATGTTTGGTTTTAGCATACGCATTCCCAGGATTTCCTAAACCAATAAATGCAACCATATTTAATTTGAATCATCTTCTTTTTTTTCTGGTTCTTCTGACTCATCTGATTTTTTCGTAGAGCCTTCAGCATCTTCTGGTGTTTCGCCTGGATCCAATTCAATTTCAGCATCTTCATCAATTTCATCAACAACCTCTTCCTCTTCGACTGGTACAATTATTGACGCAACATTTAAATCTGGAGGACTAGTAATTATGATTTCATCATTAGGAGCAATTATATCAGAAACACTATAAGAATTATTCAATTGAAGATCTGTAATATCAAGTTCAATCTGTTCTGGTACATCCGTAGGAAAACACTGAATCTCGATCTGATTTAAAGATTGAGTTAGAACTCCACCTTCTTTAACACCTGCAGCTTCACCAACAAGCGCCAAAGGAATAACAATTGTAATTTTTTCAGATCGGCGAACACGCATTAAATCTATATGAATAATTTCATCTGTAACAGGGTGGAATTGGATCTCTTTTACCATGGAATATTGTTTTTGATCGTCCAATTCAATTTCAAAAATTCTTTGCCCAGAATTAATTGCTCTATTTATTACTGTTTTGTCTATTTCAATATTTACAGTTGGTTCACCCTTGAAATACAAAACCCCGGGAATAATATCTTCTCGCCTAAGTGATTTTGATCCTTTGGTCTTAATTAAAGATCTGTTTTTAATTTTTAATTCGTAGTAAGAAGTTGCCATAATTTCAATGCTCCTTTTTAAAATTCAAATAACGCACTTACTGATTCACCCTGATGAATTCTAGATATTGCGGACCCAAAAACATCTGCCACAGAGACAATTTCCATATTATCTAACATTTTTTCAGAGGCTAAATCAATAGTATCTGTAACTATAATTTTTTTAATCCCAGATGATTTCAACCTCTTTATCGCTGGGCCAGATAAAACACCATGTGTTGCTATCGCAGTAACCGAATTTGCCCCTTGTTCCATAGCCGCATTAGAAGCATTAATCGTAGTCCCCGCAGTATCAATCATATCATCGATTATTAAAACATCCATTCCTTCTAATTCGCCAATCAAATGACTAATCTCAGCTTTATTGGGAGCAATTCTTCTCTTATCAATCAAAGCAAAATGCATACCCAATCGCTTTGCATAAGCCTGGCTTATAGCAGCAGATCCGATATCAGGTGCTAAAACAACTGATTTTTCAGGATCAAAATTTTGATGCTTTATTGCATCAATCAAAACCATACGACTATATAAATGATCGAATGGGACATTAGTAAACCCCTGAATTTGGGTAGAATGTAAATCCATAGTTAAAACTCTATTAACACCAATAACTGTAAAAAAATCAATCATCACTTTTGACGATATAGGAACACGTGGTTGATCTTTCCTATCTTGTCGGCCATAGCCAAAATAGGGGATGACAGCAGTAACTCTACTAGCTGATGCTCTTATAGCTGCATCTGTCATAAGAGCAAGCTCAATAATGTTCTCAGCTGGACTATTGGTTGACTGTATTAAAAACACATCGTGACCTCTAATATTTTCATTAAACTTCACCCATATTTCACCATCAGAAAATGTATTAAAGGATAT
>CAYFIF010000256.1:0-2562 GCA_964343085.1 uncultured bacterium
TATGATGCCAGGAATTTGAGGTTGTACTTACTCCATCAGAAAATGCACACTTTCTTCTCCACAATACTGAATCTGGTAGTATACCTGTCCCGTAAAAAGCCTCGCGTAGCAAACGTTTTTCTATTATTTCTTTTCCGTCAAAGATTTTTTTTTCAGGAGGAATCGATAAATAGTATTGGACAAATTTTTTATCTAAGAAGGGTGTCCTTGCTTCGAGTCCATTTGAACTAATACTTCTGTCTGATCTTAAGACATCAAAAAAATATAATTCATTGACTAGTCTCTCGCATTCCTCTTGAAATGCCTTAGGGTTTGGAGCGTCTCTCATATATAAATAACCACCGCATACTTCATCACTTCCGTCACCATTAAAAATCACTTTGCAATCAGAATTATCCCGAATGAATTTTGAAACCAGATAGTTTCCTACACTCGCTCTTACGGTTGTGGTATCAAATGACTCAATATTATAAATCACTTTTTCAATTGAATTCAAAAAATTTTTGGTAGATATCTCAATGTTATAATGATCTGTATTTAGGTGCTTTGCAACCACCTGTGCATATTGAAGGTCTATGCTGTCTGGCATTCCGATTGAAAAAGTTTTGAGTTTTTTGTTACTAAACTTATTAACTAATGCTGATATCAGGCTCGAATCAAGCCCCCCGGATAAAAGGCTACCCACTTCACGGTCGGCCATCATTCTTTTTTTAACAGCCTCCGTGAGTCTTTTGTTTATTCCCTCGGTTAGATCCTTTTCAGACGTTTTATTTAGCGACCTAGGATTTGGAAGGTAATATTGGTAGAATTTATTTTCTTCATGATTCCATATATTTCCAGGAGGGAAGGGGGTTATTTTTTCACATAATAGCGATAAAGATTTTGCTTCAGAGGCTAAAAAAATACCATCATCTGAATAGCCAATAAATCCTGGCCGAACTCCGTAAGGATCTCTCGCTGCAAACAGTTTGTTTTTCTTTTTATCAAAAAGGACAAGCATAAAAACGCCATCAAGATATTCGATCGTTTTTCTAATGCCAAATTTTCTATATAAATGAAGAATAATTTCACAGTCTGAACCGGATTCTAATTTGAAACCAAATTTTTCTCCTAATTTTTTATAATTATATATTTCACCATTGCAAATAATTGAGATATCTTTTTCTTCAGGATGAAAGAGTGGTTGGTCGCCTTTTTTGCCTACTCCCATTATGGCTAATCTGTGAAAAGAAAATAAAACATTTTCACCAACATGTTTCATGTTAGAGTTATCTGGACCACGATACTTTATTTTGTTTGATTCTTTTTCCAGATTCGACCAGTCTAGTGAATCACCGATATATGCAAAAATACCACACATACAATTTTCTTGGTTAATTATTTGTTATTTATAGTTTTGTTTTCTTAAATATATTATTTAATAAATAAATAGAATTAAATATTATTAAATTTTTTTATCTTATAACATTATTTATTTAAATTTTATGCGCAAATATAAATTTGGCTAGAATTGAATATATATCTCTTGTAAAATTGCGACTGACTTATATAAGAAAAAATACATTGAGATTAACAAATAAGCTACTAGCTCTTCCCATATTAATTTTTATTTATTCCTGTTCCATTGACCTGCCAGATGAGGGGGAATACTTAAGGTGGACTACTACTTTTCAAGTGCCACTTATTGAGGATAAGATAACACTTGAAACTTTGGCTGAGGATTCACTGATTTCTGTTGAAGGATTAGCTGAATATTTCCAGGATGGAACTATTAATGATTCTATTTTTGTGTACCACAAGAAAATTAATATTGAAAAAGTTGAAGTTGGGGATAGGCTTGAGATTGATCCAATATCAACTAATTTTAGCCAAAATATTGATGATGTGACTGTTTCCGGTGTAGAAAAAAATATTTCTTCTTCGGTCGGTATCATTTCTCTTGGAAATATTGAACCTGCTGGAACAGATCCATTTATTTTTAGTGATATTTATCCAGATATTATTGATGTGCCTAATGGTCAATCTGTTGCTATACCTGCTTTTGAAATAGATCCAATAATAAATCCATTTTCATTCGAAGATTTTGGATATGCAGAATTTTCTGGAGGAATCCTTGATATCACTATTACAAATAATATGGTTATTCCCCTAGGCCCTCCAATATTAATCCAGCTTCGGCAAGTAGCTGATGGAGATACCACCGATATACCAGGAGCTACAATTGAGTTTGATGAGCTTATTAATGCGAATGATGGATCAGCAACAGGTTCATTAGATCTCTCAGGAGTCACTCTGCCCGGGAGTATACTTGTACAGGTTTCTGGAAATTGTTTGGGCACATCAGGAATACCAATACTAATAGATGAATCGGCTAAAAATTCTAGTTTTACGGTTACAATCGGAGGTTCAGATCTCGAGGTTACATCCGCAACTGCAAAAATCCCAGAGCAATTAATTCAAGAATCTGGAGTTATGAATTTAGAACCGGATTCTAATAAAGTTGTTCGAGCCACAATTAACAGTGGAAATTTGATTATTGAAGTTGATAATTACATGGAATTA
>CAYFIF010000257.1:0-2562 GCA_964343085.1 uncultured bacterium
CGATGCCATCAAAGATGGTTCCATACTCCGACTCAAGTTCCTGAACAGATGCGTCACTAAGCTCCATATAATATTTATACTCAATATCTGTATCAGGAAATCCGGTTATATTGGCCGCCAGACTAAAAATATTTGTTCCCGGAGTGCGAGTCATTCTGCAGTTCGATGGATCATCGCAGTTCCAACCGTTAAAAGCACCCCTGACCTGCATCTGATCTCCATTTGATACACTAAAGACCTTCATCCCAGTTGCGCCTTCTTCATCCAACCACTCCGTCATATCAACAGTGAAGAGTACAGTCTTAGTGATCTCGCCCCCTTGATAGGGAATGACAATACTGGTCGTTCCTGTTACTGTTCCATCATCCTGGATAGTAAACTCTCGATTAGAGAGTCCTATTATATCCAAAAGCCAGGTTCCCCAGCCATCGCTGCCATCGCAGGATTCGCAGGTTGATCCGTTGCCATTATCAGTGTCAATCGCACCCCACTCATATGAGTTTGGCCCTGACACACTGTCTACGACGAGGGTCCATACACCATCGTTGGCGGTGGTGTCACCGTTCGTCCCATCATCATACCCCTGAAGAACAGCCCAGTTTGAGAACGCTCCCTTGAACCTAACATCCTGGAAGCCATTTCCCTGGTCCACCAGTGTGAGTACAACGTCACTATATACAGTTGTATTTAGATCAGAATTGACAGAGCCATAGACCCTGAAAAAAATAAGAAATGAGAATAAATATATTAAGAAAATCTTTTTCACTGTTGGCTCCTCAATTGTAACTAAAATTTACGTAATAAAATTAAATGATTTAAATATCTGACTAGTACACATCCAAAATGAAAGTTGTTTTTGCAGGTACAGTTATTTTTTTATCTAGATAATATTGCTTTCTATTAAAAACACCTATTGCTTTTTTCTTGCCATCAAAAACATCACTAAAACGCTTCAGATCTAAATCTTTTAGCTTTCTGTTGTTATTAACTACTACCATTACTAATTGATCATTAAACTCACGAAAGTAGGTATACATACCGTCTCTGGGCTTATAATGGACTAGTCTACCTTTAGCTACTGCCAAACTTTTCTTCCGCCATTTTAATAGTTTTTTAAAATAATCCTGCACATCAAGCTGGGATTTTTTCAACCTTTTGGATTCAAAACCGTTTGCCTTGTCCCCTTCCCATCCACCAGGAAAATCCGATCTAATGTCGCCATGATCTCTCGAACTTTGCATCGCTATCTCTGTTCCATAGTAAATCTGTGGTATCCCTCTGGTTGTCAGGATAAAGCCCATCGCCATTTTTAATAGGCTTATATCATTGTCTAATTGAGAGTATATTCGTTTAATATCGTGGTTTCCTGCGAAGACCACAAGATCATAAGGATCTCCGTAAAGATAGTCACCAGCCAATATACTATAAATATTAACGACACCAGAGTTCCAGCTTTCCTCAGCTAAAAGTGCATCCACAAGCGCCTGCTGAAGTGGAAAGTCCATCATATTTGGGATAAAGGATCTATAGTCATCATACCGCATGCTTCCTCTCTGCCAATAGGCCACCATAACCGGATCAGTTGACCACTCTTCACCAACAAAACTAAAAGCTGGGTACTCAGTGCTTATTCTTTCACTCCACATTGAGAGAAATGTTTTATCAACGTAGGGATATGTATCAACTCGAAATCCTGATAGGTCAGCGTATTCAATCCACCAAATAGAATTTTGAACCAAATATTTTGCTAGATAAGGGTTGCTCTGATTGAGATCCGGCATGGTCCTATCAAACCAACCATCAGTAAACGCTTTTTTTTCTTTAGCAGGAAGATGCGGATCGTGCACTGACTGGTGATTGTGAGAGGAAATTTTGAACTTGCCGCTGTTGTTGATCCAATTTTTAGTCGGAAGATCACTCATCCACCAATGTTCAGATCCTATATGGTTTAAGACTATATCCTTTATAATTCCAATCCCTTTTGCTCCAGAAAGGTGGGATAGTTTTTGATATAATGAATTGGTTCCATATCTGGGATCAATATTGTAATAATCAGTGGTTGAATAGCCGTGGTATGAGTATGATTCTTGGTCATTTTCTAATAACGGATTTAGCCATATTTGTGTAAAGCCCATTTCCGATATATAATCTAAATTATTTATAACCCCCTCTATGTCACCACCGTGTCTTCCGTACTTACTATCTCTGTTTAGCCCCTCTTTTAAATTTGATTTAGTATCATTTGAAGGGTCGCCATTAGCAAACCGATCAGGTGTAATTAGGTAAATAACATCTTTCTGTGAAAATCCCTGTCTCTGGCTTGACTCCGGTTTTCTATTCAGCAAATCGTATTTATAGATAACAATTTCTTCAGAAGATTTTTTAAATATCAAATCGAAACTTGCATTTTCTAGTGTTTTTTTAATAACCAGATCAATAAATAAATAGTTCGGATTTTTTGTTCTATGAACACCACTGATTCTGACACCCTTATGATCTAGCACAGGATCAAGATCTGAAATATTTTGACCGTGAACCATTAGCTGCAAGGAGCTATCTATC
>CAYFIF010000258.1:0-2559 GCA_964343085.1 uncultured bacterium
GTTGATGAAGGGCCTGTTATGAAACGTTTTAGGGCATCTGCGATGGGCAGAGTTTCAAGGCGAAGAAGGCCATCGAGCCATATTGTAGTAGTACTAAGTGATAAAAAATAGAGATTAATTATGGGGCAAAAAACACATCCTATTGGATATAGACTGAATGTTAATAAAAACTGGTTATCAAAGTGGTACGCTTCAAAAAATAATTTTTCATTGGAATTAGAAGAAGACCTGAAAATTAGGAAGTATATTAATCATAGAATTCCTAATGCTGGAATTTCTAAAGTGGAGATAGCTCGAACTTCAAAAAGAGTTACTATTACAATTTTTACTGCTAGACCAGGGATTGTGATTGGTAGAGGTGGTGAAGAGGTTAATCGATTAAAAAAAGAGTTGAGGCAGTTAACTGATAATAAGGATGCTCAAATCAATATTTCTGAAATTAAGAGGCCTGAAATGGATGCAGCTCTTGTTGGCGCAAATATTGCTCATCAATTAAAGAAAAAAATATCATATAGGAGAGTTGTAAATAAATCTATTCAATCAACAATGAGGATGGGTGCAGCTGGGATAAGGATAAATGTTGCTGGTCGTTTAGGTGGTGTGGAGATAGCAAGGAGTGAAAAATTCATGGATGGTAGTGTTCCCTTGCATACATTAAGAGCAGATATAGATTATGCATTAACTGAAGCAAAGACTGCCTATGGTATCATAGGAATAAAAGTTTGGATCTGTAATGGTCAATTTGATAATAAAAGAAAAAATAAGTAATGTTAGAGCCAAAAAAAATTAAATTTAGAAATCATCATCGGGGTCATCGTCGCGGAATGTCAATGAGAGGGAATAAAGTATCATTTGGCACCTTTGGTTTAAAAGCTATGGAGCCTGCTTGGGTTACTGCTAGACAAATTGAAGCTTCTAGAATAGTAATTTCAAGGGTAGTTCGCAAAGTTGGTAAAATGTGGATACGGATTTTTCCAGATAAGCCTGTTACAGAGAGGGCAGCTGAGACAAGAATGGGTAAAGGTAAAGGCTCACTAGATCATTGGGTTGCGGTAGTTAAGCCTGGAAGAGTTATGTTTGAAGTTGATGGTGTTACTAAACAAGAAGCAGAAGAGGCTTTTCGTAATGCAGGACATAAGCTACCTTTGAAAACCCGAATTGTTGAAAGGAGGTCATTCTAATGAAAGTAAATGAAATACGTGAATTGGACGTTTCAGCAATCAAGTCTAAGCTCAAAGAAAACCTAGAGTCAATGCAAAATCTCCGTTTTCAGCAAGCTTTACAGCAGCTAGATAATCCTGATATGATAAAAAAAACTAGAAGAGAAATTGCCCAGATTAAAACAATCCTTAATGAGATTAAAAATTCTGAAACATCTATAAAGAGTAAATAATTATGGGGCCTACAAAAAAACAAAATCTCATTGGAAAGGTTTTATCTAGTAAAATGGAAAAAACAGTTAATGTTCTAGTAACAAGGCAAGTAGCGCATCCGATATATCGAAAAAGGGTGAAGCGTTATAAAAAATACTTAGCTCATGTTTCAACCCTTAAACCAAGCGTTGGAGACATTGTTAAAATAACATCCACTAGACCAATAAGTAAAAGGAAAAGGTGGAGAGTCGTAGAATTAATTCGTAAAACAGTTAACTTAGGTTAATTATATGATACAAGCTGAAACAAGATTAAAAGTGGCAGATAATACGGGTGCAAAAGAGATACTTTGTTTTAAGGTCCTTGGTGGTTCGCGGCGTAAATATGCTTCAATTGGAGACCAAATCGTCGTGTCAATAAAGAAAGCATTACCAGATGGAATGGTGAAAAAAGGCGATGTATGCAGAGCTGTTGTAGTAAGGACTAGAAAAGAGATTCAAAGAAAAGATGGTAGTTTGATTAGATTCGATGATAATGCTGCTGTTATTTTGGATGGGCAAGGAGAACCTAGGGGTACGAGGATATTTGGTCCTGTTGCTCGTGAATTGCGAAATGGAGGATATATGAGAATAGTTTCAATGGCGCCAGAGGTGATATAAAATGAAAATTAAAAGTGGTATGGTAGTAAAAGTATTAAGTGGAAATCATAAAGGTATGGAAGGTAAAGTACTTAATGTCTTTCCTAAAAAGAGTAGAGTTATTATAGAAGGAGTTAACCTAATAAAAAAAACAACTAGACCGACTCAGGCGAATCCCAATGGTGGAATAATTGAAAAAGAAGCTTCCATACACGTTTCTAATATTGCGCTTATCCATAATGGGGAGGCAACGAAAATTGGTTACAAATTACTTAAAGATGGGAGCAAAGTTAGAATATCAAAAAAAACCAAAGAAGAAATTAATAGCTAAGCATGGTTGATAAAAATAAAAAGCCAAATAAGAAATCTGATCCAAAAAGTAAGAAAGTTGTTTCTTATCTACCCAGGCTCCGTACGTTATACTTTGATAAAGCAGTTCCTAACTTGATAGACCGTTTTAAATACAAAAATATTATGGATGTCCCAAAAATAATTTCAATTTCTTTAAATATTGGTATTGGTGATGGGAAAACAAATTCTAAAGCTAT
>CAYFIF010000259.1:0-2555 GCA_964343085.1 uncultured bacterium
AGGCTCGGTTAGTGTAAACAAGAAGATTGATTATAAAAAGGTTGCTCGACTTAGAGCGGTCTCTGAGGTTGCGGAGCAGATAAAAGTAAAAATAGAGTCGAAACTTGTCGATGTGGTTGAGGTATCTAACAGTCAGATAAACGAGTTCTCTAGTTCAATTGTTGAATCAAGAGTAGATGCGAGCCTTGATTTTATTGAGTACTTTGATAGTTTTGTTGGAGGGGACGGTCAATTCCATGTTATTGCAAAACTGAATAGAAAAAAATATTTTGAAAAATTAGATATTGAATTGGGTAAAGCTGAGAAAATCTCTTCAGATTTGATTTTAAGTGCTTCTTCAGTTTTTAATGGCTCAACATTTAAAAAGTTATCACAGGCAATGAGTGAAATTGGTCCCTTCCTAGATCTTAGTCCAAAGATGGAATATCCTATTGGCTCTGGATCAACAGAGCTGATTTATGATATTATTTCAAAATTGATTTATGAGCACAACAACAGGTTACAGATAAAGACTGAGCCTGATAATATCGTTATAACACCGCTCTTAGATTTAAAAAGAGAGATGTCTTTATACGCTTTTGATAAAAAGCTCAATAGAGGGGTATCAAATATTTCACTAATTATGAGTGTTCCTTTTTTAGATAGTTTTGATACCCTGCTCACTTCTGATAATGGCAGAGCTCGATTTGTTTTACCTGATTTCTTTCCAATTAGTTCAGAATATAAAATACTTTTCTATTTAGATTTTTCTAAAGTCAAGGATGACAGGTCAAAACAATTGATGAAGGTATCAAGCCTGCGATTCCCATTAGACTTATCTATCAAAAGTCCATCAATTTTTATAGATGATGATATTTTTAATTTAGGTAAGAAGATTAGTAATAGATCATTGGTCGATAGAGTCAAAACTATCTTTGAAAATTCTTATTCAGCATCTTTTATTGGTGAACCAGAGACTTCTGATTTGAAAATGATTATAAACATCCAGACTGAAAGACGAAGGGAAAGACTAGGCGAAAATTTCCCATTTATAGTTTATGGTAATGGAGGAATTAATTTAGTCAGGACAGAAGATAACTCTGAGATAAAAGTCATTCAACTTCATGAAAAAAAAGGTTCTGATTTTAATTCTGAGAATCTGGCTGGGTTGGATGCGATTGATAAGATTGAAAAGGATTTGGAGGAAATATTAGGTCAACTAAGTCATTAGTTTTTATAATTCAATTCTAGTTGGGATTATAGCATGGTTTTTACTTATATTGTATTAAGTATTTAACAACAACTAAAAGGTTTATGCTTATGAAATATCTATCAATTTTTCTAATCTTTTTTTCCTCGATTGCTTTCGCTGGTGGAAATTGTGGCACCAAGAGTGCATACAATAAAGTCGGCACCGATGTTGCATATAACAAAGTAACCATGAAAGTAGATGGCATGCAGTGTGCGTATTCATGCGCTGGTAAGGTGAGCCAGATTGTTCAGGATATTAAAGGCGTTAAGGAGTGTGAAGTTGACTTTAATAAAGGAACTGCTACTGTCGTATTTGATGATAAAGAATTAGAGTCTGAGACTATTGCTGAAGTATTAAGCAAGAAGACTTCTTACAAAGTGGAAATTGACCAGAAGAAGCAAAAGAAAGATGTAGGCACCATCTAAGCGAGTCTTGTATTTATAAAAAGCCCTGTTTGTGCAGGGCTTTTTTTTTGTAAAATATTTATAATCACTAAAAATAAAAGTTCGGATTATGTTTTTTGTTGTAGCTATATCTATGTTAATTATTATACATGGCTATGTAGGTTTTAAGCTGATTCCTGCTTTCAGTTTATCTAGCTCACAAAATATACTCTCATGGGTTTTACTATCTCTAATAGCATTCCTTCCAATAGCACCAATAGGCTTTAGATACATGGGGATTGAGACAAAACTAATAGATAAAATTTCACTTTTTGGATACACAAGCCTTGGGTTTTTTGTTTTAACATTTATTACTCTTTTATTCAAAGAGCTTATAGTGTTGATCTTTTTAGGTATTGAAAAATTTGCATCAAATTCAACTGATCTGGTTAGTAATGAAAGGAGGGATTTTTTGCAGAAGTCTTTGAGTGTTGGTGTGATTAGCTTAACCCTGCCATCATCTGTGTACGGATACTATGAAGCCAGAAAAGGACCAAAAATCTTTGATCAGCCAATCTCATTTGGAGATAAACTACCTGATCAGTTTAATGGTTTTACAATAGCTCAGATATCAGATCTCCATGTAGGCCCGACAATTAAAAAAGGATATGTGGATTACGTTGTTGAAAAAATTAGTAGAATAAATCCAGACATAATTGTAATTACGGGTGATCTTATTGATGGTTCAATTAAGCATTTAAAAAATGATTTGGCACCACTTTCAAACCTAAGCGCTCCACATGGTGTCTACTTTGTAACTGGAAATCATGAATACTATTCGGGTGTAGACTATTGTCTTGATCATGTTGATAAATTGGGATTTAAAAGTTTAATTAATGAACACTGCATCATTCCTAAAAAAGACAGTGAGATTGTTTTAG
>CAYFIF010000260.1:0-2550 GCA_964343085.1 uncultured bacterium
CTCGCGACCCTCACGTTGGCAACGTGATGCTCTACCAGCTGAGCTACTCTCGCATACTAAGTAAAAATTTAGTACAACTAAATATCTTAAGACAATCTAACTTTTGGGAAAAGTTCTAGCTTCTTTTCTTTCCTTATTAATATTAAATAAGAGATGGCTAAGTAAATAATATTCTCAATTATTTTTTCCCACCCAACCATTTGGCCCTCTTTCAGGCCACAGCCACACTCAATATTAAAACCACGAACCATAGCCTGAAAAATAAAAATAATAAAAACACTCATAAGGCCAGCGGATATTATTGATGAGGCATCAATATACAAACCTATTATTAATGAGACCCCAATAAATAATTCCAACCAGGGCAAAATTATAGCTATTATATTTTCCGTTCCAAACGGGAGTAAATGATAGTTTGAAATATCTCGTGCAAATTGTCCAGGATCAGCAATTTTTTCAATACCGGCCCACACCCACATCAGACCAAGTAAAATTCTGGCCACTATAGTAAAATATAATTTAACTTTATTCATCTTTTAGCTGTACAGGAAGATTAGACTCTGTCCAAGATTTCCAGCCTCCCTTAAATACCAAAATATTCATAAAACCCATATCCTGTAGATCAAAAGCCATTTCCTCACTTGAGCCACAATCATCATCACTGCAATAAACAACAAATGCAGTATCATACCCTAATTTCTGCTCAAGATCATCATGAAGTAATTCAATATTATCATTAGCTATTGCGCCAGGGATAAAACCATCTTCTAGATACTCTTCTGCTCTAGCATCAACAAATAAAACTCCCTTATCATGCAACTCGATCGCTGTTTCAAGTGAAATCTCTCTGATCATTGGCTCTGTGTTAGGCTCACTCAGATTAACCGCATTTGAAACAGTTTCTAACGGGGTAGCAATAATTGGAATCCCATCAATTATAAGGAAATTATATCCGAATCCAAAAATTGTTGATATTATAAAATAAAATAACAGGTGTTTTATATTAATCAAGCCCGGCCTAGTTTATTTTGTTACTTTTGAAGGGAGTGGCTTATTTTTTTTCTTTTTACTTTTTGAAATTTTTGAACCATGATTGTGCCCCTTATGAGCATGATCAGAACTTTTGTTTTTTGCAGGAGACTTGTTGAGTCTATTACAGGTTTCTAAAGATTTATCCACAAAAGCTAAAATATCTTTATCATCTTTGACAGAGCGACTTAAAGCAATAGTCTCAAAGTTTATGGTATTGACGGCATCTTTCAGTGAGGCTTCGGCCTTAGCAATATCCAGCCTATACTGATCAATAAGCCTTAAAACATTAGCCTGACTGGAATATATTTCTTCAAGCGACTTATCAGGGTCTTTTTTCTGAAGACGCTCAAACCTTTTGTTTATAGACTTAATCTTATTTTTATGAGTTGAAACGTCAACCAATTTAGTGTTTGAGTTTTTTATATCTGTGGTTAAAACGCTCAGGTATTTACCCTGCTTTCCGAATGAATAGACAAAAGGACCATCCTCTTTCTGAGGCGAATTTTTTCTGGTCATGTTCGTGCTGCCACTTGTGAATATAAAATCAGCCTCAGGAAAAGATTTGGAAAGCTGCTGCTGTTCTTTTCTATCAACATTTGCTAGAACAGCAATTAGATCAACTTTTTTCTTTAATTTTTTAATAAAAGCATTACCGGACTCAACATAATCCTTGGATGCTACGGACTTTAATGTGTCAGGCTTCATTCCGGTAACTCCTATTATTCCTAGGGTTAATCCGTTTCTTTCAATAACAATATAAGGTTCAAATAAGAGCTTTCCTGTTTTTGCATCTGTCAAGTTTGCTGATATGAATGGGATAGAACATTTTTCATCAAGCGACTTTAAAAATTTCAAACCAGAGAGGAGCTCGTAGTTCCCGATGTTAATGGCATCGTATCCAATTTTCTGATATGCCTCAATCATTACGCTGGCTCGATATCGTTCAGACTCAACATTGTCTTTATTCAAATTTTTAGTACTAAAAAACATATCACCAGCATCAAGCAATATAGGGTCCTCACCCTGTTTTCTGAGTTCGTTTACTTTTACATATCTCCTAGACAGACCGCCTAAAGGGTTCTTCTTTCATCCACATGGATCCAGCTGACCGTGAACACTACCTGAAACAATCAATGTCACACTTCCTTGACCAGAAACTTTGGCGCAGGACCATATGGAAAACAATGATAATATAAAAATAAGAGCGTGTCTTAGTGATATTAGTTTATTCATTATCCACCACTTAGTTTAACCTGGTAGCCATCAGAGGATAGAATTGTTTTAATTTTATCTCTGTGGTTACCTTGAATAAGTATGTTACCATTTTTTACGGTTCCACCAACACCACACTTTTTCTTTAAACTTTTTTCTAATTCCTTTAAAGATGCGGCCGATAACTGCAGACCCTTCACAACAGTAACTATCTTACCGCCTCCTTTCCTATCAAGGTGAAGCCTTACATTCTGATTAGATGGTTCAACGTTAATTTCAAACGGACTATCCTCTTTTAAATCATCA
>CAYFIF010000261.1:0-2542 GCA_964343085.1 uncultured bacterium
GAGCATTTGATTTGTATGAACTCGAAGGTCCTGAATCAAATAAAATTAAGGAAAAGTCATCATACCAGTTCCCGACTCTTAAACCATCTTTAATGAGAGGTGGTCTGAAGACTGAAGGCAGTGGAAAGTTTGTGACCTTGGAGTGGATTGCAACTCCTGGAATAGATCAATATGCAATTTATAGAGATGGAGAACGTCTATCAATTCAATCAGACTTGAAATTTATAGATACAACTACTACCTGGGGAAAAGTTTATAATTACCAGATTAATTCAATTGATGGAGATGGTGATGAGGGTGCAAATTCACCTGATTTAGCTGTTGAGACTGATCCAGAGGTACCTACTCCAGATATATTGGCAGTCGGAGATGTTAATTCTGTTAGGTTGGAAGTATCAGAACCCTCAATAATCGCTACCTTTTATAAAGTTTTTAGAAATGGCAATTATTTAGCTGATTCTGATATGCCAATGTTTATAGATAATGTAGCTCCAGGGGTTAACTATTGCTATGCTTTATCTGCAGTAGACAATTATGGGACTGAAGGAGAGCAATCTAGTACAAAATGCGCAAAAGGAGCTTTTGCTCCACCTTCAAATTTTAAAGCTGAAATAATTAAAAACAAAGTTGATCTTACTTGGTCTCGTGTGTCTAATGCGCCAGGTTATCATTTATACAGAGATGATTCGCTTATACTTGACACCAAAGATTTAACCTTTTTTAAGGAAGAACTTTTGTTTGACAAAGTATATAAATATAAAATTTCATCTTATGATAAAGAAGGAGATGATGGACCATTTTCAGAATTTGTAGCCACAACTCATGAAGAGGTTAAAGATGTTGATCTTAATGCTATGGCGGATATGGAAAAAATTACAATCAATTGGGGTAGAAGCGATTTAAAAGTGAGGCATCAATATAGACTGTATCGTGATGATGTTTTAATTAACACATCTAGTGAAGATACTGTATATTTTGATTATGTCACGCCTGGAACTTATTTTTGCTATAAAATAAGAGTTGTAGATAAATATGGTACGGAAGGACCTCCTTCAATTGAAAGTTGTCAAAAGGTATTGGTGCAATATCCTAATGATTTGGTCACAGGAGGAGATGTGCGCAAAGTTGTTTTCAAGTGGCAGAAAATGATAGGTGCTGTTCATTATAATATTTATTTAATGGATAAAAAGGGTGGAAGCGAATTTTTAACAAAAGTAAAAGGAAATTTTTTTGAACATAAAGGACTAGAATTTGATACTGAATATTGTTATCAGGTTACATCTGTTGATATTGATGGAGATGAAGGTCCGCGATCAAAAACAATGTGTGGTTGGGTCTTGCCAGCTCCTCATTTAACACTTATTGAAAAAACATTTTCTGAAAATTCAGGGAATAATATTTTAGATGGAAGAGAATCTGGTCGAGTAACAGTAACAATTGTTAATGATGGTCGCAGCCCAGCTAGAGAACTAAGGCCATGGCTCGAACCATTAGATAAATCTATGTCTCCGTCTCTTGTAATTGATGATGTGCCAACTATTCCAATATTATATGTTGGAGATACAGCCACAATTTCTTATCCTGTTTATGCAAAATTGAAAATTGAAACGGGGGTTAGAAATTTTAATATACGTATAGATGAGTTTGCAGGGAGTGATCTTGATCCGGTTCCTATATCTTTTGAAACATTAAAAATAATTCCTCCAAATTTTGTGATTGCGGATTTTGCCATAGACAATGAATGGGGTCAGAGTTATATTCCAAAAAATGAAGTTGTTACTTTCACTGCTCGTTTTCAAAATTTATCTGAAGGGAAATCTGATACAGCTACTCTTAGATTTAGGAGAGATAGTTCGTTTACTGTTATAGATGATGATGAATTTTATCAATATGGGTTAGTAAATGGTGGAGAATATTTTGATTATAAATTTCAAGTCTCAACTCGAGAAAATCAGTTTACTGTTTACTTTGATATATATGACTATTTTGAAACAAGAAAGACGATACCTGTACATCTTGAGGTTATGAAAAATTATAAAATTTCTTCTCAATTAAAAGCTTATACAATGCCTTTTCCAAAGGAAATTGAGCCTTTCAAAATGAGTCAAGTAAGTGATCTTGAAAGAGACCTTCCAAAGGTTAAAACAAATCGGGAAACAGTGGGGATAGTTTTTGGCAATCAAAAATTTGGTGATAGAGATATATCTGGTAAAAATTCCATTGATGAGAATGTGAGGATGGTAAGAAATTATTTTCATGAGTTATTTGGGATATCTAACAACAGAATTGTTCCAAGTCAGTATTGGTTTTTCAATAATGGAGTTTATAGGAGAGATTTCAGTGCTGTTTTCAATCCTGATAATGGATATGTTATTGATAAAATTGAATCTGGGTTAAGTTACTCAGGTGCAGATACTTTGGATCTAATTATATATTATTCGGGCGAGGGGACCACCATTAATGGTGAGAAGTGTTTACTTCCTTTTGATGCAAATATAAATGATGAATATTCATTTTTCCCTCTTAGTGAATTATATGCAAG
>CAYFIF010000262.1:0-2537 GCA_964343085.1 uncultured bacterium
CTCACAAAAATTAAGTCTGAGCATTTTTTTTTTGCTAATCCCGATGGCATCGCTGACCTGATTCCAAACCCTCGAGCCTCGTATGATGCTGCCGCAACGACTCCTCTTTTTTTGCTTCCACCAACAGCCACTGGTTTACCTCTTAAAGAAGGATCATCCAGCTGCTCAACGGATGCGTAGAACGCGTCCATATCAATGTGTATAATTTTTCTTACAATCTTCTCCATTAACTATTTTTTGTTAAAATAACAAAGAAAAGATCCTAAAATAAAATATCATACAATAAAATAAAAAGCCTTGATGTCCAGAGCCATGTTCTGAGCCAATTAATTCTTACAAGATAATCTACTGTGAGGCTATCATAGCCCCGCGTGAGTTTTCCGTGCAAGGTTGTAAAGAAAACCGCCGTTATAATCCATATAAAGATTAATACCAGCATCGATATTAAAAACAACAGACTTTCTTTATGCTTAAGGTAGATCATAATTAATCCTGAGCCCATCTCTAGTAACATTACAGGAACAACAACAAAAGAAATTTTTTCCATGTGGAACTCCTGAAACGAACGATATCTACTAGAATCTATAAAATGAAATGACGGGTAGTGTACTAACTGCATGACCCATATTACCCCAACCATGATGCATGTAAATGCAATATGAATGATACTCAGTACAAATACAATTTCAAGAGTCATTGGACATCTAGAATCAGTTAACCATCTCTATAATTTGAATGAAACTTAAAGTTCTTTCCATCCTCGTAATCAGCCATATATTTTTTTAGAATAAAATCTACCGATGAAAAAGCAATCTCATCCCATGGCAATTCATTAATCCCAAAAAGTCGTACCTCAGAGGTCTCATCCATAGCAGCATAGTCCGTGTTTAAAATTTTACCAAGGTAGATAAGATAGACCTGCTCAATATTTGTTATGCTGTAGGTTGAATATAGTTTTTGCAACTTTACTTTTAAGTTTGCCTCTTCGTATGCCTCTCTCTGCGCCCCGCTCTCTAGAGACTCTTTCAGCTCCATAAAACCAGACGGTATAGTCCATTTTCCATTGCCAGGGTCTATGCTTCTTTTACATAGAAGAATTTTTTCAAAGTCTGACGTTACAGGCAAGACACCAACAATTATCTTTGGATTAAAATAGTGTATGTAGCCACAATCACCACATACATCGCGCTGTTTATTATCACCCTCAGGATAGAGTTTATTTGTCCTTGAGCCACACTTAATACAAAACATGTTCTAAAATAGTATTCCTTTTTCCATTAGTTTACTTTAAATATACCATCTTATCAGAACCTGAACCCGATCTGGTCACAACCTGATAAAAGTAGACCCCGGTTGCAGCTTTCAATCCTGATTGATCCAAACCGTTCCAGCTTACATTATTATATCCTCTAACTGTATTTTGTTTTTCAAGAGTGATTATCTCGCGACCTAGAATATCTCTGATACTGATCCTGGCAGGTTGTCCACCATCAGTGTAAAAGGGTATGGTTGTTATAGAGTTAAAAGGATTTGGAAAGTTAGGAAGTAATCTAAATGTCACAGGAGGGCCACCGCTGGCAATAAAAATAGATATCTCTTCCCGCATTTCAGTAATCAAAGGCCAGACATTATCGCCTGGGCAGGCGGTATTTCCAAAATAATCTCTGTGACCTAGGAGAACCTGTGGATCGACCGAATAATTTTCAGCGACCCAGGCGTAAAGATGTATAAGAGCATTTTCTGTTTCATCTGTCATAGTATCAAAGCACGCCCATCCTGTTTCCGGAGGATGGTAGCAACCAAGAATACATACGCCAATGTTACCCGTGTTTGCGCCTCCAACATGAGCACCCAGTACTGTCTCAGGTCTACCCTGGTATATGTTCCCCCCAAGGTCAACGAGAAAATGGTAGCCAATATCATTCCAGCCTCTTCCGTTTTGATGAAATTCCTGTATAGCCTTTACCTGCTCCTTACCCTGGTCTATGGTCCATGCCTGCCAGCCTGCAGCATGATGCAGGGTCAGCCTATTAAAATATGGGTGAGCCGTATACTCAAACCTAGGTGGGTTTGCGCTCCACTCTTCTCTTGTAATCACAATTGGCTTTTCAATAGCTCCTAAACGATGATCTAGATTTAAGGAGCGATTCTGTGGATAACGGTCACTATCTCCAGAGTCAATTATTCCGAATGAGATAACCTCAACAATAGAGGATGATGTTATCCTAAATCCAATATTGGATGTATTTTTTATTGCTCCATTAAACACACTAATTGCCCTGTCTGAATAGGGCTCTAGAAAAAGACTAGAACTATATGTTATAGTATCTTTTTTATCAGAGCCTACAACAAAAAAATGGACAGTAGCATCTCCATCTGTTGAGAAACGAACAGCTGCGCCACCTGGGTCGGTCACATAAGCAGGAATATCAAAAATACCTGACACCCTAAAATCATCAGAAACTCTGCTTGATGAGAGCATCCCTTCTATCGGAAGATCAATTGCGGCATCCAAGCATTGGGCCTTTAAGAATGAT
>CAYFIF010000263.1:0-2534 GCA_964343085.1 uncultured bacterium
AGATGTCGTTAGCTACGGTCAAGTGCAAGATAGAAAAAAACAACTTTTTGAGGTTATTGACTCCAATCTTGAAGGACATCCAACAGAGTCTGCTCAATTGAAAGATATTATTGAAGACTGGGCAGACCTTAAAGTCAAATCATTTGAAAATCGTAGATCCTGGGTTAGAAATCCAAATAAAGGTACGGAACAATAAAAAGAGTTCTTTTAAATTGCTGTATGCTCAGTTCTACCATGAATTCCTGTAAGCAAAGCATATGTGGTCGTATCAATCTTTTTAGCTATTTCCTCTACTGGCAAAACATTCCCATTATAGTTACCAAAAACTAAAACATAATCTCCTATTATTGGCATAAAGTCACAAAAATCTACCATAAACTGATCCATACATGGCCTACCAGCAATTTTAAATTTCTTGCCTTTGTAAACAATATAGCCTTCTTTATACCATGGTCTTGGAAATCCATCAGCAAAACCCATTTGTATTACCCCAATATTAGTATCAACCTTAGCTGAAAAATCGCAGCCATAGCTAACTTTAGTGCCTGCTTTGATACGTCTTAGATTAACAATAGGAGCACAAAAACTCATAACCGGTTCTAAACCAAGAGAGAATTCAATATTATTTGAAGGAGGAACACCATAGATCAACATTCCAACCCTGACAAGATTAAAATATGCTTTAGGTATATTCAATACTGCTCCACTATTTGAACAATGGATATATTTAAAAACAATGTTCCTTTGTCTTCCCTGCTCAATAATCTTATTAAATCTATCTAGTTGGTATAATGAATAATTAGAATAGTCTTCTTCTGAAGTAGCAAAATGAGAATATATGCCCTCAACAGGTAAGGAAATGTTTTGGCTTAAAAATTCAAAAACTTTATCTGAATCAATAATATTAAATCCAAGTCTTGTCATCCCAGTATCAAAATTAAGGTGGAACCTAGGACATTGGCCGATATCATTATATATTTTGGAAAGTACAAATAAGTCTTCCATTTTAGAAGCAGTTACAACTAGGTCATGTTCTAATGAGATATCCAACCAACTCTCTTGTAAACAAGAAAAAATCAATATATCATTTTTTATACCAGATGCTCTTAATTGAATAGCTTCATCTATTGAAAAAACAGCAAAGAAAATGTTTTTAAATTCTTTTGCAATCGCCTTAGAAATA
The DNA here is from genome assembly GCA_964343085.1 of uncultured bacterium. Taxonomy (GTDB): domain Bacteria; phylum Fidelibacterota; class Marinisomatia; order Marinisomatales; family UBA1611; genus CAZLPW01. Next base: position 1,184 of record CAYFIF010000263.1, read on the forward strand.
ATCTCTGCTCCATGCCCATATGCATCAGCTTTTACAACACACATAATAGACCGACCAGCTATTTGCTTTTGGATAATACAAATATTGTTTCTCAACCTATCTAGATGAATGTACGCTTTGGGCCCTATATTTTTCATTTATTAAATTTTTTTTTAAAATCAATCTTTAACTCATCAAAGGAATTATAAATTCCTGTTGCACAGGAAAAAATCCAACCACTTATTTCATATTTTGGTAATCTATTAACTAAATAAACAGGTTTATTTATATAATACGAAATGGTTATTTCTCCATGAGTGCCTCCCCCTTTTAAAACATTTTGATCCCATAAAACAATTAGATAATCCGCTTTGTTAATAATTAGATTGAGATCTTTATCGATAAAAGAACGAAGAAAATTTTTATACTTTTCAGGATTTGAAACCTTCCATGATTTATAATCATACGAATTTGTTTTTTCTATTATAGCTCTTGATTCAATTACCGGATCAATTACAATATGACCAAGGTTTTCTTTTAACCATTTTGTTATATCTTCGCGCCAAATAGAACCACTTTTTGGTGCATTTTCCATAGGCCCAGATAAATATGCTATCATTGCTTTAATTTTTTTCTCAAAAGAATACTATTAGTGATAACTAATAATAGAGACAAAAGCAATAAAATAGTTACTTTATTCCAATCAATAATATTTTTTGTTAAAAATGATTGTAAAACTTGAAACGGGATTGAAAGAGGTTGCCAGCTTAATATGTAGTTTAATTTTTGAGAAAATAAACCAAGTTCGATTATAAATCCATTACCGAAAAATATGATTGCAAAAAGATACAACAAAAGAGATGTATACAAAGTAACCGAATCGATTAATAAAGAAAAAGAAATAATAATATTTCCAAGAATAAATAGATATATAGATAGTTGAAAAAAAATTATTAAGTATTCTAATAATAAATAATCAAAGTCAAAGAAGAATGAAATAATTAGTGAAAAAATAAAAATAATTACGAATGCTTCTAGAATTGATATAGCAAGATAACTCAAAATGATTTTTCTTTTTGAATATGGGGCCATACTGATATGTGTTAACATCTTACGATCAATTCTTAGAACAAAAAAATCTCTTAACAATAGTGGTAATATTGAAATTGAACCAATTATAAAAAAAAATCCAGGCATTAGCCACTTACTAAATGGAATTAAAGATAAACTAGTTATAAAAACATTACTAGTAGATCCATAAATAATCAAAAATAAAATAGATGGGAAAATAAAAATAAAAATGATACTGGGTAGTAATCTGTTTTTCCAAAGCCAAAACCTCCGTAACAATAAAGCCCAAATCATTCTATTC
>CAYFIF010000264.1:0-2509 GCA_964343085.1 uncultured bacterium
TTAATTATTATTGGAATTGCTATGGGTTTAACCAGTTATTTGGTAGATGCTCAATTTCCTCAGATTGTTCTTGAGTGGTCGAAGCAAACAATTACGTCTAAGTATATATTTTTATTGTTGCTAAATGTTTTCTTATTAATAGCTGGATGTTTAATGGATATATTTTCAGCTATCATTATAATTGTACCACTAATAAAACCGTTAGGAATTTATTTTGATATACATCCTGTTCATTTAGCAATTATTTTTATTGCGAATTTGGAGCTAGGTTTTTTAACACCACCAGTTGGGATGAATTTATTTCTTTCTGCTTATCGCTTTAAGGAGGATATGAATAAAATTTATAAAGCAACACTACCCTTTTTTATTGTAAAATTGATAGCTGTAGTTCTAATTACATATGTTCCTTTTATTACCATTGGGTTATTACAATAATAATCAATTATGAGGCTAAAACATTTCTTGATTAGACTTTTTCAACTAGATAACTTTTGAACAACTAAAATTGGAGAATAAAAATACATTAAATGCTATTGAATCTGGCAAAAATTGCCGATTGGGATTATATAATTAATTGGAGACCTTTTTTATGAAGCGTTTGTATTTGGTGTTTTTATCTATAATTTTAGTTTTGGCGCCAATCTATTCACAGAGTGAGGCTGGCGCCATTTTTCTTCTGATAGCTCCTGGTGCAAGGGCAGGAGGAATGGGGGAAGCACAAGTTGCTGTCGCAAATGATGCATATGCTAGCTATTGGAACCCTGCAGGGCTTGGATTTCTCAAAGGAACCGAGCTTGCTTTAATGCATGTAAATTGGTTACCAGGTCTTGCAGATGATTTATACTATGATTTTTTTGCTTTCCGAAGAAGCTATCCCACGTTAGGAACAATAGGGGGGCATTTAATTTTCCTTAATCTAGGTGAGCAAGTTCGAACTAGTGAGACTGGTGAGGAATTAGGAACATTTACAAGTTATATGTCAGCGTTTTCTATGAGTTATAGTGCTTTAATCTCAAAAAATCAATCATTTGGACTGAGCGCAAAAATATCTTACCAACACTTGGTAGAGATTGGTGCTGGTAGTGAAAAAGGAAAGGGTGTATCAACTGACTTTGGTTTTGATTTAGGATATCTGCATAAAGAGTGGTTATCCAAAAATTTAACTTTAGGACTTAGTGTCTCAAATATTGGCCCAAAGGTATCTTTTATAGATCCAGACCAAGCTGATCCACAGCCAACAAACCTTACACTAGGCTTTAATTATGCCTTAGTAAACTCTGAGTTCAATAAACTAAATCTTGTTTATGATGTAGACAAACTGCTAGTTAGTTCATATCCGGATATGGATTGGGATAATGATGGCTATATTGGAGGTTATGATGAAGATGGTAACCTTAGTCCAGGCAATGATTATAACAAAGATGGAAAACTTGAAATAGCTCACACAGATCCAATTTACTTAGCCATATTCACTTCTTGGTTTGATGATTGGTTTTTAGGTGGAGATATTGATAAATCAGTATCAGATGGTCAGGGTGATAAGGTAATAGGAGGCTATGAATGGATTGATAGCGATAGTGATGGTAATATAGATTTGGAAGATGGTGAGATAGTAGTGACACCTGGCTCTCCAGGGGATCCAGGATGGGGTAAGTATAATGAGTGGGGTCAAAAAGAAGTTGGAAATTCTAAAGATCGTGGGATAAGTGATGAGCTTGACAAATTAGTTCACAATCTTGGCCTTGAGTATTGGTATGGAAAGTATTTTGCAATAAGATCGGGTTTCTATTATGATAAAACGGGGAAAATTAGCAACCCTACCTTTGGGATAGGTCTTAGATTTGCAGGTTATGGATTTGACTTTGGTTATACATATGGGGAAACAGGTCATCCTCTAACAAATACTATGCGGTTTTCTTTAAATATAGAATTTTAATATATTTTTCCATACTAGGATATTGTGCTGCATGCGCAAAATTATAATAATAATTTCTTTTTTATCTAGCCTTATATATTCAGATATTGCTGGGGATATTAGAGTATGCGCGATTAGAATTGAATTTAATACTGATACCCTTGAGAGTACTACTGGAGATGGAAAATTTTTAGTCAATAATGAAGGGATAGATTGTGGTAAATATATAATTGATTCAGCACCGCATAATAGATCTTATTTTGAATCTCAGCTAAAAGCTGTAAATAATTACTATCGCAATATATCCAATGAAAAATTTGGCTTTGATTTAGATAATTCAAATGTTTTTCCTGTTAATGAGGAAGGTGCTTACCAATTAGAGTATACTATGGATTACTATAATCCATATGGATCAAATATTGAAAAAGAGCAAAACCTCACAATGCTATTTAAAGATGCTTTAGTAAATGCATATATAATTGATTCAATAAACTTCGATCAATATGATATGATTGTTGTTTTCCATGCTGGAATTGGTCAAGATTTTTCTTTACCATTTCTAGATCCAACTCCTGAAGATATTCCATCGACATA
>CAYFIF010000265.1:0-2506 GCA_964343085.1 uncultured bacterium
GTTTGATTATCAAAATGAAAGATTACAACATCCAATTATAATAAAGATTTATAAATATTCCCAAACATTAACCTGCGCCGCCTCCGCCGCCTCCGCCGCCATCAGCACCACCAGCATCACTGGCAAAATTAGCACTCAGCGCATTTCCTGTATCTATCATTGAAGAAAAAGTATCAATATTAGATCCTCCATAGTCACCGCCATAAAACCAATGAAAATCTCCACTACTACTATAATCAAAATTCTTTAGTAAATCTTTCATCTCATATGGACCCAAGCCCAATACGATCGCATATTGGATCAGTTTATTCCCATCCAGATTTTTATATAAATCTGAATTCTTATCTAATAAAATAGAAAAACCTTTCCATTTGTTTCTTATTTTAGAACATTCAATAGACATTCGATTTATAGATAGGCTACCAATTATTCCAAAAAGACAAACTGTAATGGTAGCAATAATTGAAGCCGGAATATTATAAACTACAATCATGATTGAACAAAAAAATAAAATGGAATGAAGAATAGAGTAAACAAAAGTTGCTGACCTAGGAGGATATTCTATCCATCCTAATTCTTTTAGCTTGTTATTAATCGAAGCATTAAGGTCTTTCATAAAAATTGAATTGTAAACCATATTCCCAAAAATATCATCAAGGAATTTTGGCTTACCATCGATAAATTTAACGATGAAATTGAAAATTACACGATCCCATTTTTCATCAGAACTATAATGTCCAATTTCTCCCTTTGATATTTCAATTTTATTTTCTGTCTTATTACCAAAAATTGATTTTTTTTCTATTTTTTTTTCTTTTATAATAAAATGTTTTTTATTGGCCAGGCTAAAAACACTTCCAAGAATTGCTAGCCCAGATACTTTTTGCTTAGTGATTAAATAGCTAACTAAAGAGTGATGATGCTCTGAAGGAAATGCTCCAGTATTTCCTCTAAAATTTTCTTTAATATTGTACTCTTTTCCATATTTAACAATTCGAAAAATGAATAAACATAGAGAAATTAATATAATAAAAAGTGCTGAATTAAAACCAATCTTAGATTTTTCCTCCTTTAATTTTTTGTTTTCTAAATATTCGTATTTATTAAATGTATTATCATTAATTTGCGCATCTATAAGATAACTTGTAGGGAAAATCGTGTTTAATACTAAGCCTCTATTTTTTCGTATCTTATTAACATCCAATCTAAAATGATCTTGATCATGATATCCTGTGTCAAGTTTTTTCCTTTTAGAAAGAGCCTCATACCAAACATCTTCAGGGGAAATATTTTTTTCGAATCTTTGAATTATAGAAATTTGGTTGTTGCTTTTTTTCCAATTTTTACCAATATATCCCCAGAAAAATTGGCTATCATCAGGGCCTATTTTTAGAGACCCTTTTACTTTATAAGAAAGCAGGAAATCTTTTTGAGTGTTTTCTGATTCATGAAACCATTTAATTCTAAATGAGTTTTTATTTTCAATAATTTGAAAAGTTTTTGGCTCCGATGAGTTTATATTTTTATATGGTACCCCACCTTCAGAAACAGCAATATCGTATATATTTCTATAAAATTTTTTTGGAATATCTTGATATGCATAACTGAATTTTCCTCTAAAATCAAAGGTCCGATTCTCATTAAACTCAACAATTCCACTAGACCTTATAATTGATTCAATTTTTACTTTTTTAATTGAAAATGATTTTGAAATTAAAATTTCAAAAAAAAAGAAGACTGCGAGGGCCCGAAAATAATATTTACGAATTTTTATACTAAACATAATTAATTATAACTTTCCTTTAAAAATTGATGAAGGATATTTTTTTCTATTTTTTTTCATTTTCTTTTTTATAGCATCTGAAAGATCAATATTATTTCTATTGCAAAATGCTATGGCATAGATGACAATATCAGAAATTTCATCTAAAACTTCAGCTCTTTTTTCAGGATTATTCTTGGCAACATTTTTTGCTTCATCATTATCAAGCCACTGAAATATCTCCATTAACTCCGAAGCTTCAATAGATATTGACATAGCTAAATTTTTTGGACTATGAAATTTTTCCCAGTCTCTCTTAGCAACAAAGGATTCAACAAGAATTTTTAATTCCTCTATGGTAGTAACTTTATCACTCATAATTAATTCCACTTTAGATTAATTTTTAATTGAATGGATTTTGAACTTAACTAAAGATTTTTTCTAAAGTAATCAAACATCTTCTTGTATATATGCTGCCTTGCGCCACCACCATATATACCATGATCCCGCCCTGGATATTGGAACCATTGAATGTCTTTGCCTGCATCCAGAGCTGCCTGTACAAATTGAATGGTATGTTGAGCATGAACATTATCATCATTGGTTCCATGCATCAAAAGAATGCTCCCATCCATTCTACTGATCCAATTTATCACATTGGTAGAATCATAGCCTCCTGGGTTATCACGAAGTAATCCCATAGATCTTTCAGTATATGCCGTGTCATATAATCTAAAGTCTGTG
>CAYFIF010000266.1:0-2472 GCA_964343085.1 uncultured bacterium
TTTGACTTTTCTAGGTGCAAATTCATGAATTTTGAGATTGTATTTGGCCGCCGATAAAATTATTGCACCCCTAGCATGCCCTAGTGTCATTGCTGATTTAATATTTTTGCTATAAAACGCATCTTCTATAGCCAATATACTTGGAGAAAATTTTTCTAAAATAATGTTCATTTCATCATATAAATACTTTAACCTTTTGGGCGTTGAATCCTTCAATTCAGGTCGAATTGTTCCATATCCAAGTAATTTTGTTTTTTTGTAATTCGTATCTAAAAAGCAAAAACCTGTAATACTAATGCCTGGATCAACACCTAAAATTCTATCCATATCTATATAACAAAGTTATTGAAGTTTTTCCCAATCTAAATTGGAAAAAACTTTATTTATATCATCATTTTTTTCTAAATGATCTAAAAGTTTGATTAATAATTCATATTCTTTCTTTTTCACCTTTTGCATCGTTTTTGGTATCATATTAATCTCTGATGATTTAATTGAATAACCTTTATTTTGAACTAATTCACTAACCTCCATTAAATCTGCAGGTTTCGTAATTAAGGAAAATAAATCTGCTTTAATTAAAATATCATCTGCCCCTATTTCTACTGCCAAATTAAAAAGTGAGTTTTCAGATTTGTTTCTACGTTCTGTTATTATTTCACCTTTTTTATCAAAAATCCAAGATACACTCCCATTTTCAGCTAGGTTGCCATTATTTTTAGTGAATATACTCCTCAATTCAGAAACTGTTCGATTTTTGTTATCTGTTATTACTTCAATTATGATTGCAACGCCTCCAGGACCATAACCTTCATAGGTGCATTGATAATAGGATACACCTTCTAAATCTCCTGAACCTTTTTTTATAGCACGATCAATTTTTTCGAAGGGAATATTGTTTGATTTTGCAACTGAAACAGCTTTTCGTAATCTTGGGTTAGAATCGACATCATCTCCAAAAAGTCTAGTCGAAACGGTGATTTCCTTTATTAATTTCGTAAAAATTTTACTTTTTTTTGTATCTTGCGAATTTTTACGATGTTTAATGTTAGCCCATTTGCTATGTCCAGCCAATCTATTCCTCTTATAAGATTAAAATAATGAAGGATTTCTAATTCGGCTTTTAACTATCCATATATTTTTATAACCATTTTTTATCAATCTAGCTTTATATTTTTCAGCCTCTTTTCTATATAAAAAATCACCTAATTGCAATCTATATAAAGGTGCTTCAAAAATAATATATATAGTGTCATTTAGAACTTTTTGAAATTTAGATCTTTCTTCATCAGCCTTGTCTTTTGATATTGTTTCAAATAATTGTAATCTAAACCCAGTCTTTATTTTTTGATTTTTGATATTCATAGAATCTAAGAAATTAAGTTGAGTTGTTTTAAAAATATCGTCTATTATGATTTTTGTCTTAGGATTTGGTTCTAAAACACTATTCATATTGTACCAAAATAAAGTACTATCTTGAAAACCGAATAAATTACATGAAATAAAAAAAAATATTTTATTCATCAAATTTCTCTTAAACTAGAAAAATGCAACCAACCTTTTTTACCATCAATTAATTCCACCTCAATCCATTTATCTTTAATTGAATTTATTTTCACCTTTAAACCTTCATTAGCAACAAATATAATAGAACTTTGGCTATTATTCGGTCCAGACAATACATTTACAGAATTTGTTATAACAACACCATATTTTATTTTATAATCAATAAAATATTTCCTGAAAGCTAAAGAATGGACCATGAAAATTACAATCACTAAAATTGCATTCAAGTTTTTAGATGCATCAATGGATAACCACATTGTTTTTTTCATTATTCTTAAAGAAGAGAATATTAAAATCAATAATGATCCAAATAAAAACAATTCATTGATTTTGAATGAATTATCCAATTCCCTAAAAAAATCAAATGGAAAAAAGGAATTTGGGAATTCAATCCTATCAAGGCATTTAGCTTTTGCGACTTTCAGGTTATGCAATAGATCAGAATCTCTAGGAATTAATTTTTGCGAACAATAATAGGCCCAAAGAGATAGTCCAAGCTGATCTAATCTATAGTAGGAATTACCAAGATTATAATATAATGCCCCACTTTCATAACCCATATCGATTAATGATTCATATTTTTCAATAGCTTTTTGATAATTAGCTTTTTCAGCATAAATATTGGCTTGTTTAAAAATAGTTGATGGATCATCAGCAATTAGTAAGTTTAAAAACAAAAGTATAATTCCAGATTTTGTCATTAAAATTCCTTATCAATTTTTGCTAAAACTTTCCCTACTTCATGGAGAATATCATGCTCTTTTTGATCTCCTTGAGGTGAATATCTTCCAGCATCACAAATTTTTAAAATTTCAGTGATTTCATTAATTTTATTTTGCTCTAAAAAAGGAGTTAAAATAGTTTGTAATTCCTTAGGGTCTAGATTTTTTGATGGGAGTGATAGTC
>CAYFIF010000267.1:0-2463 GCA_964343085.1 uncultured bacterium
ACATGCAGACTAAATTAAATATTTTTTGCTACTCTGATAATATTTTTACAAAATTTTTTAGGTATTCCTGTCTTTTTTGATAATTTTTCTACTGTTGTATTTGAAATAGATTTTGGGTTTTCATATTCTATTAGCAAACGCTTTGCTCTTTCTTTACCTATTCCACTTATACCTTCAAAGATAGATTTAGATATTTTTTTTGAACGTTTATTTCTTTGAAATTTTATAGCAAAACGGTGTGCCTCATCTCTAATCTTTCTAAGCAAAATTAGACCTGAAGATTGTTTTTGAATCGATTGCGGATCTGAATTTCCAGGAACAAAGACCTCTTCTAATTTCTTTGCTAATCCAATAATATTTATATGTCCAAGTTCAAGTCTCTTGAGAGCAGAAACCGCAGCGTTTAATTGTCCTTTTCCTCCATCAATTAAAATTAAATCAGGAAATTTTGTTTCCTCTTTTTTTAATCTTTTATACCGCCTGAAAACAACTTCATCCATAGATGAATAATCATCGATACCAGTGACTGTTTTTATATTATATTTTCGATATTTTCTTTTAACAGGTTTTGAATCTTGAAATACGACCATAGAAGCTACGGTGTTTTCACCACCTAGATGAGAAACATCGAATGCTTCTATTGTTCGAGGAATTTTATTTAGATTAAGATCGCTTTGGAGCTGCAATAAAATTTTTGGGTTTGAATTTTTAATTTTTTCCCGTTTTATTAACCACTCACCAAGCAATAGTTTTGCATTTTTCTCCGTGATACTTAATTCTTTTTCTTTTTCTCCTCTTTTAGGATATAAAAACCTGATTCTTTTATTTCTTTTTTTATTAAGCCAAATTAATAACTCAGATTCGTTTTCCGGTTTTACACGTAATGTTATATACTCAGGAACAAAATTACTGTCTATATAAAATCGAGTTAAAATAGTCTTAATTGTTTTGCTATTATTATTATCTAAGCCGTTTAGGGAAATTTTTTCTCTACTAAATATCCTCCCATTCCTAATTCGAATTATAGCAACTATACCAATGTCATTTTCTGTTGCTAGGCCTATAACATCGCGATCCTTAAAGTCTATTTTGCTTTTAATTTGCTTATCAATAAATATATTAATTGCATCTAATTGATCCCTGTATTTTGCAGCCTCTTCAAATAATAACTTTTTTGATGAAAGCATCATCAAGTTTTTTATATAATCTTTGGTTGGTTTTGTCTCGCCTTCAAGAAACTTGCATATCCTTTTTATCATTTCATTATAAGCCTTTTCAGATACAAGACCCTCGCATGGACCTTCACATTTTTTAATGTGATAATCAAGACAAACTGATATTTTTTTTAAAATAATAACCTCGTCATCTATAAAATAATCACAACTCCTTATCGGAAAAAGTTTATGCAAAGCCTTCATAGTTATACGAAGATGTTTTGTATCTGTAAATGGACCATAATATTTAGAATTATCTTTTATTATTTTTCTTGTTAATATTACCTGAGGATATGGCTCACTAGTAATCCTAATAAAAGGAAATGATTTATCGTCTTTCATCAGAATATTATATCTGGGCGAATGGGTTTTAATTAGGTTTGCTTCGGTTAACAAAGCCTCAACTTCATTCCGAACTACGATCCATTCAATATCTGCAATATTTTTCAACATAGAAATATTTTTTGGAGATTGAGATTTGATATTAAAATAGGATTTTACACGATTTCTTAAGTTCTTTCCTTTCCCAATATATATAATCTGCTTCTTTATATTAAAAAATTGATATACCCCGGGCTCCTTAGGAATTTTTTGTATTATATTTTTTAGCTCAGACTTCACCAGAAGAAATTAATATAACATTATTTTAAAAAAGTTTTTTAAGGCTTTAGATTATTTCTCTGCTAATTCGACCAAGATTCCACCAGTAGATTTGGGATGGATAAAAACCACCTTATAACCTTCTGCACCTATGGAATAGTTATCACCAATTAATTCTATATTATTGTTTTTCAAATGGGCGATTGATTCGACAATGTTTTCAACCTCAAAACAAATATGATGTAAGCCTGCGCCACGTTTTTTTAGGAAATTGGAAATTTTAGATTCATTATTTATTGGCTTTAACAACTCTATTTTACCATTTTTTGCATCAAATATTTCAGTTATGACACCCTGTTCATCAATAGATTCTGAGTTGATAAAATCTATACCTAAAATTTTCTCAAAAAAGAACCTGCTTTTTTCTGATCTATTTGCTGCAATTGCTACATGTTCAATACCAATAATATTAATCATACTAGATTTTTATTTGATTGTATTTTTATAATTCCAAGTCCATCAAATGTATTTAACTTTAGATGCCCCATAAACACTTCTACTCCTTTATAAGGATCATTTGAAATTAATAGATTTCCATCTAAATCAACAAAATCTACTGCACCCGCAATATGACTTGCAGCTGTTATTC
>CAYFIF010000268.1:0-2462 GCA_964343085.1 uncultured bacterium
TGAAGTATTCTACCTAAATCAACGGAAAGGTCATTAAGATACTCATATGGATTATCTTGCTCATGAATTACTACCGTTAGGAAGGTGGGCGTTGCGATAAGAGAAGGATAACCTTTTGCTTTTGCAGTAGATTCATCAAAATAAACGGGATCCGTTTGTCCAGTAGCTTTAGCAAATAATATCATTCTTTGTTTTTGAATATTAAAATTTAGAGGTGGATATTTTTTATTTATTAATGATCGATTCAACATCCAATAATTCCAAATTAAAATAGTTCACCTGATTTAGCCATTTTCTTAAGCAATTTAGGCGGTTTAAAACGGACACCGTATTTATCAGCTAATTTTTGTGCTCGATCTCTAAATTCAAGAATGCCATAATTATTTACAAATTGCAAAGTTCCTCCCGTGAAACTGGGAAAGCCCCAGCCAAAAATACTTCCGGTATTAGCATCAGCAACTGAATTTATTACACCTTCTTCGTAGCAGCGAATCGTTTCTATTACTTGGGAAAAATAGAAACGATCTATCATTTCTTTTTGAGATAATTGTTTTTTTGAAAGAGGAAAATGTTTTTCGATATCAGTCCAGAGAAATTTTTTCCCATTTTCTGGGTATTCATAGAAACCTCCTACCCCCGAGCGTCCAGTTCTATTTAATTTTTCTATCATTAAATCAATTACTTTGTCCCAACTGGAATTTGTCATTTTATAACCTTTTTTTTCATTCACATTCCATTTTTGTTTTCTTATATGATCTATTAGATTAATATTTATTTCATCAATTACTGCTAGTGGGCCTACGGGATATCCAGCCTTTATTGCAGAGGTTTCAATTGACTCTGCAGTTTGTCCCTCGTGAATCATTGCCAAACCTTCATTTGTGTATCTTTCAAATACACGAGTTGTGTAAAAGCCAGGGCTATCATTTACTACGATTGGAATCTTTTTAATTTTTTGTACATATTCAAAGGCTTTTGAAAGAGCTACAGGACTCGTTTTTTTGCCCTTAATTATTTCGACCAGTCTCATTTTATGAACAGGTGAAAAAAAATGAATTCCTAAAAATCTATCAGGCTTATAAGATTTTTTTGCCAAGGTGGTAATTGGTATTGTAGATGTATTTGAAGCAAAGACGCCCTCTTTATTCATATATTTTTCTGCCTGAATAGTTACCCTGCCTTTCAAATCTTGATCTTCAAAAACTGCTTCAATAATTAAATCAGATCCATCAAGTTTACTGAGGTCATTTGTAGCAGTAATTCTACTTAATATTTGTTTCATTTTCCTTTCGGTTACCAACCCTTTTTTTAATTCATCAACCAATATTGATTTTATTTTGTAAAGTCCATTATTTGCGATTTTTTGTGTTTTATCTGTCATTACAGTTTTCATACCAGCAAGAGCAGTGACATAAGCTATACCATGCCCCATTAGGCCAGAGCCCAGTATGCCGACTTTATTTATTTTTGAATACATAGTCCATTGATTTAAATATTTTTACAAACCCAAGTAATGGAAAAATTATGACCTATGCGAATATCGTTCCATTTTTTAGGAAGTAGAATACTTTTTCCTCTATTAAGTGTTACGATTTGAGGGTCGAAATCCATTATACTAAATATCCTGTCTTCTTCTTTTCTTGTTTTCCATTGAGTGAATCTTACATTTTCATTAATTATATATTGGGTTTTTTTAAATTTATCACACTCTGGAATTTTATTATTATTCCCCCCCAATGAAGCGGCAATGCTATGAACTGTTATAGGTGTTCTTAGATCCCATTGTTCAGCAAGTAATGCTGCTATTATACCACCCATACTATGACCAATTATCCATAGCGAATCTAAATAATTATGTTCATCTAAAAATGGTTCTAATTGTTCATGAAGATAATTTGTTGATTTATTCATACAATTAGTATAATCATATTTAAAAAACCACATAGGAATCTTTTTTTCTGAAAGTATACTTAGAGGCTCTATCCACTCATAACCTTTTTTCCTCCATTCCGATGGATAATACCCATGAACGGCAATGATACCATAGCTTGAATCTTTTATAGTAATGCCATTGAGTCTATGAAAACCATTTGATCTCTGGATGAGATAATTATCATAATCGGCCTTATTTTCTGAAAGGTTATTTAGTTCTAGAGGTGTATTGTCTCTTTTTTTGCAGTTTGATAAGGCAAATAAAAAGATAAAAGAAAGGAAGCCTAATAATTTCATTTTTTTGGACTAAATATTTTTCTTTATTCTGACATCAAATATAAATCTCTAAATAAAAAAACTAAACCAATTTAAATTGGGATGAGCGTAAGGATAGAAAAATAGGTTATTTCAAACCAATTTCTTTGAGTCGTTCATCTAAATAAGATTTAGCTGTATATTTTTCTGATAGAATAATTTCATCTCTAGGATGAAGAAATAACGGCATTGAAAAACGACTTTCATTTTTAATA
>CAYFIF010000269.1:0-2448 GCA_964343085.1 uncultured bacterium
AATGAATTTATCGTCTTACCAAATTGTTTTCTCTGTGAAGAATATTTTACAGCCGACTCAAGAGACGCTCTTCCAATACCTACCGCTTGAGATGCAATGCCAATTCTTCCTCCTCCTAAAGCAGACATGGCTATTTTAAATCCATCACCTTCATTACCTAAAAGATTCTCCAATGGTATTTTACAATTACTAAAATACAAATCTGTTGTATCAGAAGCTCGAATACCTAACTTATCCTCTTTTTCACCAATAGATAAACCTTCTATATCTTTATCAACAATGAAAGCTGATACGCCTTTACTTCCTTTATTTGGATCGGTAATACAAAATATTACTACAAAATCTGAATTCAATCCATTTGTGACCCAACTCTTTGTACCATTAACAACATAATAATCTTTTTTTCTTTTACCAATCGTTTTCATATTTTTTGCGTCAGAACCAGAGTGCGGCTCACTAAGACTATAAGCACCTAACTTTATACCTTGAGCCAGTTTAGGTAGATACTTTTCTTTTTGTTTATTGGTACCCCATCTTAACAAGATTTCGCAAACTAATGAATTATTTACAGACATAATTGTCGAAGTAGCAGCCTCAACTGAAGCAATTTCTTCTAAAACAAGAACATAGGAAATTGTATCTAGACCCGATCCACCAAATTCTTCAGGAACCATCATACCCATAAAACCCAATTCACCCATTTTTTTTACTGCTTTAAAAGGAAATATTCCATTTTCATCTCTATCAATGACACCAGGGAGAAGAAATTCCGTTGCAAATCTTTTTGCACTGTTTTTGATCAGTTCTTGTTCTTCAGTTAAAGAAAAATTTATCATACGTTTTTTATAATTACCGCTGAAGCTTCACCACCGCCAATACAAATCACTGCTAATCCTAACTCTGCATCGTTTTTTTTCATCCCATTTATAAGTGTAGTAATAATTCGGGCTCCTGATGCGCCAATTGGATGACCAAGAGAAATAGCCCCTCCATATATATTTACGTTTCTAGGATCCAAATTAAAATCTTGAATCGCTGATAATGCAACGACCGCAAATGCTTCATTTATTTCCCAGAGATCAATATCATTATGTGTTAAACCAGCCTTTTCTAAAACCTTTTCAATAGCTAAAGCAGGGGCAGTAGTAAACCATTCAGGCGAATGAGCAGCGGATGCCTGGACAATTAATTTTGCTAATGGTTTTAATCCGAGACTATCAGCTTTCGTTTTAGAAGACATTAACAAACCTGCAGCACCATCATTTATCTTTGATGCATTCGCAACAGTAATAGTACCCGCACTGTCAAATACTGGGTTTAAGGAAGAAATTTTTTCAAATTTTACCTTATTGGGTTCTTCATCATCCTTGAGTAAAATAATTTTTCCATTCTTTTGTTTTAATTTAATTGGCTCAATCTCCGAATCAAAAATCCCATTTTCTCGAGCAATTAATGCGCGCCTATAAGATTCTTTTGAATACTCATCTTGAGCATTTCTACTAATTTTTTTTTCTTTTGCACATAATTCAGCAAGCCCACCCATATGTTTATCTAAATAAGCATCCCAAAGTCCGTCATGAATAATACTATCAACTATTTCCTGATGCCCCAGTCTGTAACCTTTTCTAGCCCCTGTCAAAATAAATGGAGCATTAGACATACTTTCCATACCTCCACATATTATAAGATCAGCATCACCATTTTTAATCGCTTGATCAGCGAGCATAGTCGCTTTCATTCCTGATCCACACATTTTATTTATTGTTAAACATTCAACTTTATAAGAAAGATTAGCATAAATAGCAGCTTGTCTAGCAGGTGCTTGGCCAATACCAGAACAAAGGACATTCCCCAAAATAACTTCATCTATAGATTCTTTATCCAAATTATTTTCTGACAAAATGGATTCTATAACTATTGATCCTAACTCTGGAGCTTTAAAATCACTCATAACCCCTTGAAATGAGCCTATGGGTGTTCTTTTGGATGAAATTATATAAGATTCTCTTTGCATATTTTTAATTAATACAAAATTTCAATCATGAGAAAAAAAATCTAACCAGAACTTATACTGTTATCATATGCTAAAATAATTTTTTTTACTAATCTATGTCGCACTACATCTTCCTCATTTAAAGATACAAACCCAATATCATTGACTTTTTTTAATATATCAGCAGCATGCATTAGACCAGAAACAGATTTATCATGAAGATCTACTTGGGTAATGTCACCAGTAATTATTGCTTTCGAACCAATGCCTAATCTGGTCAAAAACATTTTCATCTGCGCGACAGTTGTATTCTGAGCTTCATCTAAAATCATAAAAGCATTATCCAAAGTCCTACCTCTCATATAAGCTAGAGGTATTATTTCAATTATTTTTTCATCAATATATCTTTTTATTTTATCTTTGGGAATAATTGAATCTAATGAATCATAAAGAGG
>CAYFIF010000270.1:0-2429 GCA_964343085.1 uncultured bacterium
GTTTTCAAATTCAGGATGACATACTTGAAATTTTTTCAGATACTAAGAATATGGGGAAAAGTTTAGGAAGCGATATTGTATCTGGGAAGCAGACTATTTTGAGTATTTTAGCAAGAGAAAAGAATCCAAAAAAATGGTCTGATTTTCTTAAAATATATTTATCTGAGAAAGATAATTTAGATCAAATTAGAAATTTTCTAAATGAAACTGGAGTAAAAAAAACAGCTGAAAATTTAGCAGAATCCTTTTTCCAGGAATCTCTTTTATGTTTAGAAGAATTAAAAAATATCGATAAAGGAGAAATAGAGTACTTTATAGATTTTATAAAATTTAGAGGTAAATGATGAATCAAATAGTTGATAAAAGTAATATGTTTAATTCAATATGGGAATTTGCTGATAATATTGAGGATGCTTTTTCTCTAGGTAATAATATTGAACTAAAATATAAATATGAAAATATAACTAATATAATTATTGCTGGAATGGGTGGTTCAGCGATTGGTGGTGATGTGGCATATATACTTGAAAAAAAGAATTTAAATATACCCTTACAGGTTTTTAGAGGTTATGACTGCCCCTTATGGGTAAATAAAAATAGTTTAGTTATTTGTTCTTCTTATTCTGGTAACACTGAAGAGACTCTTTGTGTATTTAATGAGGCTATTAAAAAAGGAGCCAAAGTTTGTGGGATTACAACAGGAGGAAAATTGAAAGATGAATTGGTGAATAAAGGCAAAGATATAATTCTAATTCCTAAAGGACTTCAGCCTAGAGCGGCACTAGCTTATTCATTTGTACCGATTATAAAATTTCTTGGCAAGGCAAATATAATAAACCCTTCTATTAATAGATATTTAAAAGGTATTGTCGACAATTTAAAAAAACATAGATTAATATATTCCGAAAGGAGCGAAAATAATCCAATATATAATATTGCAAATGAAATTAAAAATAAATTGCCGATTATATATGCTGATTCTTCATCTTTACTTATTGCAGCAATCCGTTTAAAGGGTCAACTAGCAGAAAATTCAAAGATGCTTTCTTATCATAATGAATTACCTGAATTAAATCACAATGAGATTGTTGGTTGGGAAAATAATATTGATTTACTATCTAATTTAGTTGTTCTATGGTTAAAAGATATAAGTGATAATCCTAGAGTTAAGCATAGACAAGAAATAACTAATTCAATATTGAAGGAAATGAATATTGAGCAGTATAATATTTCTGTTGATGGAAATTCTTTTCATGAACGATTTCTTCATATGATTCATTATGGTGATTGGCTAAGTTACTGGTGTGCAATTCTTCTGAAAACAGATCCTAGTCCAGTCCATAAAATTAATAGATTAAAAAATGAATTAAATTTAATTGATGATTCCAGTTGAGATAAAAAAAATTTCTTATCATCCGTCTACTAGAAGCTACGCAGTCATTTTAAATGAAATAGATGGTAAAAGGTTTCTGCCTGTTATTGTCGGTAGTTTTGAGGCGCAGTCTATTGCTTTAGCAATTGAACTTACAAATACGCCAAGACCACTGACCCATGATTTGATATGCAATATGATTAATTCCCTAAAACTCAAGTTGAAAACTGTGAAAATAAGTAATCTATCGGATGGCGTTTTTTATGCAATTATTGAATTATTTTCAGATCAGTTGGGTGAGATCAAAGTTGATTCTCGTCCAAGTGACGCAATTGCAGTCGCTCTTAGATTAAATTCACCTATATTAGTTTCAGAAAAAGTTATGAATGATGGAGGAATTACAGATGTTGATTATATTAATCAGAGTTTTAAGAACGAAAAGACAAATATAAGTTTACTTAATAATCTCAAAAAAAGACTAGAGGAAGCAATCGAGCAAGAGGAATATGAAAGAGCTGCTAGGCTTAGGGATAAGATTACAGAAATGGAGTCCTAGAAATTTGCGTTCAATTCTTCTAATGCCTTTTTTGCAGCACCTTGTTCAGCAGTTTTCTTATTTGTTTCAATGCTTGATTCGAAATTTTGATTTCCAATTTTGACTGAAATTTCAAATGTGCGTCGATGGTCTGGGCCAGATATATCTCTTAACTTGAATGTTGGTGTTTCTAGACTATTAGAGTGGCAATATTCAATTAATCTTCCCTTATAATTAGTAGCTTTCCATGCATTTAATCGATGAGACCAAACTGTATCTAATATAAGAGATCTACATGGCTTTAATCCGCCATCAAGGAATAATGCTCCAAGCAAAGATTCAAAAATATTTGCTAATTGTTTTGTTACAACTTTATCAATTTTTATATTTACACTGGGATCAATAATCAAATTATCAATCAGGTTTAATGATTTTCCCATTTGAGCTAAATAATATTTTTGAACCAATGCAGCTCGTTTTTGTGTTAAGAGTCCTTCATCTCCCTCTGGAAACTCTTCTAAT
>CAYFIF010000271.1:0-2377 GCA_964343085.1 uncultured bacterium
ATATCAAATTATTGGATATATATGTTTGTTTTGATCATCCTGACAATGCTTCAAATAGAAGAAAACCAGGAACGGGTATGTTTTTAGAGGCTAAAAATGATCATTGTATAAGTCTATCCAAAAGCTTGATGATAGGTGACTCATTTTGCGATATTAAAGCAGGTGAGTCGCTAGGTATGGATACAATGCTTGTTTTGACTGGGAATGGTCAAAAATCGAGAATAGATATTTTAGATCAGGTTGTTCCCACTTATGAAGCCAAAAACCTTATTGATGGAGCCAAAATACTATGTCATTAAAAGTTGCGGTAATAATGGGTGGTAATAGTGATGAAAAAAATGTCTCCCTAAAAACAGGCCAGGCAGTTCAAGCTGCATGCAACATGCTTGGTTATGATACTAGACCAGTAATTTTAAGAGATGATTACAGATCTTTTTTTAATGATTTGAAGGATGTTGATATTGTTTTTAATGCATTGCATGGTGGCGAAGGAGAAAATGGAGAAATCCAGTTATGGTTTGAAGCGAATAAAATTAAATATACCGGGTCGAACTCATCATCTTCTCATTTGTGTATGGATAAGTCAAAAAGTAAAGAACTAGTAAAAGGATTAGGTCTTAAGACTCCAAAATGGGAAAATATTAAGAATATTGATTCCCAAATTAAATTAAAACCACCATATGTTATAAAACCGAATGATCAAGGAAGTACAGTAGGGATAACTATAGTTAATAAAATGAGTGAAGTAAGAAATGCTTTGGTTCATGCCTTTAGTTTTGGTAATGAAATAATGGTAGAAGAGTTTATAAATGGTCGAGAAATAACTGTTTCTATAATAGGTGAACAAGTTTATCCAATTGTTGAAATAGAACCCAAAAAAAAGCTATATGACTATGAATGTAAATATAAACATGGAATGAGTTATTATACATGTCCGGCAGAAATACCAGTAAGTCTTACTAATGATATAAAAAATAGTACAATGGATATTTTTAAGCGTTTAGGATGCAGAGTTTATGGGAGAGCAGATTTTTTATTAGTAAAAGATGAATACTTTTTTCTTGAAATGAATACTCTTCCAGGCTTAACTGATACAAGCTTACTCCCAAAAGCTGCTGCTGAAAATGGACTAGATTTTCCCAACCTAATTAAAAAAATTATTCAATTTAGTATATAGTCATGGCCTTGAAATTTTTCAATTCATTATCGAGAAAAAAAGAAAAGTTTAGAGAAATAACGCTTGGCAAGATAGGTCTATATACTTGTGGTCCAACTGTATATGATTTTGCTCATATTGGCAATTTTAGAACCTTTGTTTTTGAGGATTTATTAAAAAGATATCTTCATCATAAGGGGTACAAAGTTTTTCATATTATGAATATAACAGACGTTGATGATAAAACTATAAATAAATCAATATCTAGCAATATGTCTTTAAAAGATCTTACAAATAAATATACGAAGCAATTTTTTAAAGATTTGAATTGGTTAAAAATTATTCCAGCTGATGAATATCCTAAAGCAACAAACTCTATTGGGAAAATGATAGATATGATTTCATCTTTATTAGAAAAAGGTTTTGCTTACAAAGAGGATGATGGTTCAGTTTATTTTAGGATTAGTTCTTATTCAGAATATGGACAGTTAATAAATTTAGATATTAAAAATCAAGTTATATCGGATCGGATATTAACTGATGAATATAACAAGGAAACCCCCCAAGATTTTGCATTATGGAAATCTTGGCAGAGCTCAGATGGAGATGTGTTTTGGGATGCGCCTTGGGGTAAGGGAAGGCCTGGTTGGCACATTGAATGTTCAGCTATGAGTAATATTTATTTGGGGGATCATTTTGATATTCACTGTGGTGGCGTGGATAATATATTCCCACATCATGAAAATGAGATTGCGCAATCTAGATGCGCAACAGGGAATTTATTTGTTAATTATTGGTTGCATTCTGAGCATTTACTTATCCAAGGAAAAAAGATGAGTAAATCTGAGGGAAACTTTTTCAACATGGAAGATTTAAGGAAATTGAATTTTTCAGCTGAGTGCATCCGTTATATACTTCTTGCTGGTCATTATAGGAAAAAAATATTATTCTCCACTAAGAAGAAACAAGAAGGCGACCGGGTGATTAATCGTATTAAAGATTTTAAGTTAAGACTTAATAGTTTAAAAACCTTTTCAAAAAAATCATTAGAATATCCAAAAGAATATAATGATTTTATAAAATACCTTGATAATGATTTAGACTCTCCTAATGCGCTATCTGTATTTTTCAAATGGATGAGAGAACAAAATATCCGGCTTGACAGGGGTGAAAAAAATGATTCTTTTCTATCTTCTTGTTTAAACTTTGTTAATGCAGTAG
>CAYFIF010000272.1:0-2376 GCA_964343085.1 uncultured bacterium
GGAGAAATTAAGATAATATTTCTTGAAAATTATAATATTTGGTTAGGGCATTTGATAACTTCAGGTGTTGATGTATGGTTAAATACTCCATTACGACCTAATGAAGCTTCTGGAACAAGTGGTATGAAAGCGACATTAAATGGTATACCAAATCTCTCAATTTTAGATGGCTGGTGGGAAGAAGGATGCAGACAAGGTGTAAATGGGTGGGGAATAGGAAACCCTAAACATCCTGATGACCAGTTAGATGCAGAAGACCTATATTCTATCCTAGAAAAAGATGTTATACCAAAGTTTTATGAAGGTAGAAGCAGTTGGATAAAAATGATGAAATCATCAATAAAAACAGGGAAGGACTTTACATCCCAAAGGATGATAAATGACTACAGTGAAAAATACTATTTAGATAAAAAAGAAAATATTTAATGAATACAGTTGATCTAGTTATTGTTATTGTTTATTTGTTCTCAATCGTAGTTGTAGGACTTCTTGTGCAAAAAAAAGCCTCCAAGGATATTGACTCGTATTTTCTGGGTAACAGAAAGTTGCCATGGTGGGTTTTGGGAGCGTCTGGCATGGCATCGAATACTGATATTGCAGGAACGATGATTAATACAGCCTTTATTTATGCGTTAGGAACTAAAGGATTTTTTATAGAAATAAGGGGTGGTGTAACTCTTATTATGGCATTTTTAATGGTTTTCATGGGTAAATGGAATCGGAGATCCCAGGTTATGACTCAGGCAGAGTGGATGCACTTTAGATTTGGAAAAGAAAAAGAGGGTGACATTGCTAGGATAATCGCCGCAATATCTTCTATTATTATGACCATTGCCATGGTTACATATTTTGTTATAGGTGCTGGAAAATTTGTAGGTGAATTTTTGGGCATTGAGCCAATTTTTGCCTCTTTGGTTATGGTAGTTTTGGCAATGATCTATACTGTTGCAAGTGGATTATATGGTGTGGTTTGGACAGACGTATTTCAAGGTGTTTTTATTTTCTTTGTTATTGTATATATTTCTGGAATAGCAATGACAACTGTAAACTTGCCTGATGAGTTTTGGGTTTCAGTGCCAATGGTGGACGGATCTTTTCAAGCTATAAAAACAACCTTGTCAGAGTGGACTAGGATAACCCCGCCAATTGAAATGCAAATGCCAAAAGGATCCACTTTTGAAATATATAATCTTTTCGGTATAGCGATTATGTTTTATCTTTTTAAGGTTACTCTAGAAGGAGCGAGTGGGGCCGGTGGCTATATGCTGCAGAGATATTTTGCAGCACAAAGTGATCGAGAGGCTGGAATTTTATCATTATTCTGGACTTCATTATTAGCATTTAGATGGCCCCTTATAGCATCTTTTGCTATGCTTGGTATTTATCATGGAACAAATCCAGAATACGCTGTTATAGCAGATCCTGAGCTAGTATTGCCTACAGTAATTAAACATTATATTCCTTCAGGTATTAAAGGTCTACTAATCGCGGGACTTATGGCAGCCGCCATGTCTACATTCGATTCTACGGTTAATGCTGGAGCTGCGTATTGGGTTAAAGATCTCTATCAGACATATTTAAGGCCAGATGCGAGTCAGAAAGATCTTATGTTTCAAGGAAGAGTAGCTTCTCTTATCATAGTTGCTCTAGCGCTATTATTTAGTTTAACAATTAAAAATATAAATGAAATATGGGGCTGGATTACTATGGGGATTGGAGCAGGAATGTTTATCCCTCAAGTCATTCGCTGGTACTGGTGGAGGTTTAATGGATACGGATTCGCTCTAGGGACGGGATTTGGGATGATAGCTGCTGTATTAACAAAAGTCTTTGCCGGTGCAATTCCTGAGTATATGTCATTTTTGATTGCTAGCGGGAGTTCATTTGTTGGTTGTGTCCTTGGAACATATTTAACTAGTCCTACAGATGATGAGGTTTTATTTAATTTTTATAAGGTGACAAGACCTTTTGGTTTTTGGAATAAAATAAGAAAGAAAATTTCTCCTGATATAATAAAAAAAATCAATAATGAAAATAAAAGAGATATAATTGCCACCTTTTTTGCTGTCCCTTGGCAGGTTGTTTTATTTCTTTGTTCTATGATGATTGTTTTAAAGCAATGGAATAATTTTTTTAGTCTCCTTATTATTTTGGTTGTTTTATCAGCTGGACTGTATTGGTTTTGGTTTAGACATCTTTCCAAAGAAGTTAAGGTCTAATCCTTTTTATGATTACTTTATATATAAAACTTTTTTTGTGATTGATTGATTTAGTGTGTTCAGCGTAACAAAAAATATTCCTGAGCCAATATTTTTATTTGAAGAAACATTCCAGTCCAAAGAATGCTTTCCGGGAGTATAATCTTTCTTACCAGTC
>CAYFIF010000273.1:0-2369 GCA_964343085.1 uncultured bacterium
TAGATAATCCAGAGGCACCATATGACCTGGTTAAAACAATGCGAGCTTCCTTTTATGTCATGGGTCCATTGTTAGCCAAATTTGGTGAAGTTCGTGTTTCGCTTCCAGGTGGTTGTGCCTGGGGTCCAAGGCCTGTAGATTTTCATCTTAGAGGTTTTGAAAAACTTGGAGCAGAAATTATTTTAGAATCAGGATATATAATTGCAAAAGCAAATAATTTGAAGGGAGCGGAAATTAGTTTTGATTTTCCATCGGTTGGAGCAACTGGAAATATCCTAATGGCGGCTGTTCTTGCTGAGGGTAAAACCATTATTAGAAATGCGGCAAAAGAGCCTGAAATTGTACAGTTATGCGAATTTTTAAATCTAATGGGTGCTGACATTAGCGGAATAGGATCAAGCAATATAATTGTTGAAGGTGTAGAAAGCTTAGAATCTGCAAAAATAGATATTATTCCTGATAGAATTGAGGCAGGTACATTTTTAATTGCGGGTGCTTTATTAGGTGAGATAACTTTAGAAAATGTAAATAAAAACCATTTATTATCAGTGGTCTTGAAATTGAAAGATACTGGGAGTGAGATTGTAGAGTCAGGAAATTCTCTAACTATATTGCCGAGCGATATTATCAACCCTGTAGATATACAAACAGCTGTTTATCCTGGATTCCCTACAGACTTACAAGCACAGTGGGTTGCTATGATGTCTATTGCTAAAGGATCATCTGTAATAACTGATAATGTTTATAATGATAGATTTAGCCATATACCTGAGCTGAATCGACTTGGTGCAAAAATTAAAGTTGACCATAATTCTGCATGGATTAAGGGTGTTGTAAGTTTAAAAGGAGCGCAGGTTATGTCGACTGATATAAGAGCAAGTGCAGCATTAATTATAGGAGGTCTAGTTGCTGATGGAATAACAGAAGTTCAGAGAGTATATCATATAGATCGTGGTTATGAGAAAATTGAGGAGAAATTTTCAGCAATTGGAGCAAAAATTTATAGAGAATCAGCTTAAGTATTTTGTAATGTTTTTTAGTGATTAAGCTGTAATTTATATTTTATTATTCAAATAGGTTTAAATAGATGAAAGTAGTCATTATAGGTGGAGGGGAAGTTGGTTTTCACGTTGCCAAAGCACTTAGTGAAGAGGACTACGATATAACGGTTATTGATATTGACCCTAGCAAATGTAGACGCGCGTCTGAAACTTTAGATGTTATAGTGGTTGAGGGAAATGGTGCAAGTCCTCAAACTCTAATTAAAGCAAATGTTGGTGATGCGAATTATGTACTCTGCCTTACTAGGGTTGATGAGGTTAACCTTATAGCTTCCCAACAGGCCCATGAACTAGGAGCTGGAAAAATCATTGCAAGACTTAGGAATCAACAATATACTGATAAAAATTCTATAATTAGGCCAGAAAAGTTTGGTGTTGATATTGTTATTCATCCTGAAAAAGCTGCATCAGAAGAAATAATGAGATTGATTAAACATCCTTATGCTGTCCAGGCTATGGATTTTGAAGCAGGAAAATTAAAAATGTTAGGAATTAACATTAACAAGGATTCAGAAGATATCTTAGGCATGCCTATTTCAAAAATATGCAGTAATAATAATGATTTTAGATTTGCTGTAATTGCTGTATTAAGAGGACAGAATACCATAATTCCTGGCGCAGATTTTGAATTTGAAATTGGAGATACTGTCTATTTTGTAATTAAATCTGTTAATATTGAGAATTTGATGAAGTTATTAGGACGAAAAATTACAAAAGTAAATAGGGTCATGATTGTAGGTGGTTCCAAAATCGGTAGGGCCCTTGCTGAAGGTTTACAAAAGGAAAATATTAATGTTCGTCTTATTGATTATAATCGCCCTAAAGCTGGTTATATATCACATCAAGTTGAAGATACAATGGTAATCTATGGTGATGGTACGGATATTGAATTTTTAAGATCAGAGAATATTCAAGATGTTGATAGCTTTATTGCTGTTACAGAAAATGAAAAGACTAACTTGATTTCTGGCTTATTAGCAAATCATTTGGGAGCAAGTCAAAGCATTATTCATGTCGTTACAACTGAGTTTATTCCAACAATTAAAGAAATAGGAGCAGGCGCAGTAATAAGTAAAAATTTATCCACAGTAAATGCTGTTCTGAGTCAACTGCACAGTGATAAAACCGAGACTCCTATAGCAACGTTTGACGAAATTGATGTAGATGTTTTGGAGTTTCAACCTGATATAGGAAGCCCGATTACAAAAAAACCAATTAAAGATTTAAATATTCCTGAAAATAGTATTATTGGTATGATTAATCACCATGGGAAAATTAAAATTGCTCATGGTGAATCTATGATTTCTG
>CAYFIF010000274.1:0-2360 GCA_964343085.1 uncultured bacterium
ATCAACCGGTGGTGTTGAATGTCCAAAATACTGATGGAACTTGGGTAAAATGGAAACCACAGAATTATGATGGAAGTACTGGGGGACTAACTACTTTTAGAGAAGGTTTGAGAAAATCATTGAATTTAATCTCAGTAAGAATGGTTCAGCAAGATTTAGCACCAGCAGAAGCAGTAAAAAGAAACGCAAAACGCATGGGGATTTCAACAGATATTCGGGCTGTAGATGCAATAGCCTTAGGAACCTCTGAAGTGTACCCAATTGAGATGGTAGCTGCTTATTCTGCATTAGCTAATAATGGTGTTTATTCAAAACCTTACGCAATTAAACGAATAGAAGATCGCTATGGAAATATATTAAAAGAATATTATCCTGATCAAAAAGAAGTATTAAGTGCAGAAACTGCGTATTTAATGACGAGTCTCATGCAAACTGTAATGGATAGAGGGACTGCTGGTAGTAGTCGATGGAAGTATAATTTTAATAGACCTGCTGCTGGGAAAACGGGTACCACACAGGGTTGGAGTGATGCTTGGTTTGTTGGCTACACACCGCAGATAGCTGCTGGATGTTGGTTTGGAGTTGATGATTTTTCTGTCCCATTAGGACCAGGACAAGATGGAACGAAAGCTGCCCTGCCAGCTTGGGCTCGTTTTATGCGTGATGCTCATGACACACTAAATTTTAAGAGAATCAATTTTACTGTTCCTGACGGAATAATTAGGAAAGAAATTTGTTCATTAACTAAAAAAAAGCCACAAACTGCTTGTCCATTAGAATCAGAGGTTTTTAAAATTGGTACGGAACCAGCAATGATATGTCAAGTCCATCGTTCTGGTTAAAATGGTTTTTTGAAGCATTACTTTGATTTTGGTAATCTAATAATACTAATTGGTGCCTTTTCTCTTACTGTATAAATGGTCAAGTATAGAGAAATAATTAACATAATTAGATTAGGAAACCACATTCCCGTTCCAGCATTTATTATGTTTCTATCAGCCATTTTTTCGCATCCCAGTAGTAAAACGTAATATATTAAAAAGAAAATAAAACTCAAACTTGTACTTACTGCAAAACCGCCCCTTTTTGCCATAACACCTAATGGAGCACCAAGCAAAACAAATAAAATACATGCGAATGGTATAGAGAATTTTTTATGGATTTCCACGCTGTATTTATTTTTGCTCCTTTGGTAGCTTTTTAAAAGGCTATATTCATTTTTTAATTGTCTTTTAAGGTTTCTTATCTGTCTTTCTTTTTTTCTTAATTCCACCTTAGTTAGGCTGCTATCACTTTTTAATACAAGTTTTTTAGCTTCAATTATTTCATTTGAAATCAATTTATTTTTTGGTTCAATGCTATCAGAAAAAGTTCTAAAAAAAGCTCCTTTTATCCTTTCAAAAACAACTTTTTCACGATGTTGAAAACCGCTTATTTTTTTTAGCATCATTGATACATCCATTTCTCTATCAGTTCTATTTGAGGAATCTCTTCTATTTAATAATAAGTCATCAGCAGGTATAATAATATTGTGATTTTTAAATGCTATTCTCCTATAGTTTGTATAATCACCAATTTCTAATTCATGTATTTCTCCATCAAAAAGGCTTAAGAGGAAAGCATCTTTAAGAGTTGATATATTGCCAGAATTTGCTCGAATACTTGTTTGAGAATCTTTTTTGCCTTTTGAAAATATCCGGACATCTAACATTAAATTATTTGATTTTTCTCCAATTATCATACTATAACCGGGTAAGTTATCAATAAATATTCCCGGTTCAATGTTCATATCAGGTCTCTTTCGATAAATGTCACCTGATAGAAGTCTTGCTCGAAAATTCATTTCTGGAAGAATAAAATTATTAAAATAAATTAAAATCATAGCGATTGAAAGCCCAAAAATTAAAGGCGCCCTAATAATAGATAAAAAACTAATTCCAGATGCACGCATTGCATTAATCTCATTGTCTTCCGAAAGTCTGCCAAAAGTCATTAGTGTAGCAATTAAGACGGCCATAGGAACTGAAAGGGCTATTATCCAAGCAAGATTAAGAAATAAATATTCCAGAATGATACTTATGTTGAGTCCTTTCCCCAGAAATCTATCAATTGCTCTTAACAAAAAATTTATAAACAAGATAAAAACAATAATAAGTAAAGAAAAAATAAATGGTAATATTAGTTCTCGAATTAAGTATCTTGATACTAGTCGCATACAATAAATTACTATTATTAGTTACAAATTTTTGAATTGAAAATTATTTTTTTCTAGTTAGATTCTCCCGATTAGTTATACTAAAGAATTTATTTGAAAAAAATATGGTGGGTGTAGCTCAGTTGGTTAGAGCGCCGGTTTGTGG
>CAYFIF010000275.1:0-2357 GCA_964343085.1 uncultured bacterium
AGTAACTGGTTAGACCCATAGCAATACCAATAATAATTAAAACGCCCCCTGTAATTGATGCACAATTTTTCATTATAGATGGTAACATTTTTAAATCAATATCTTTATATAGATAAACCTCTACAATAACAACGTATATGACCAAAAATGCAGCAGTCTCCACAAGAGTTGTATAACCTGCAAATACACCAAAAAGGATAATCAAAGGAATAATCAGTTCCCAAATAGCCTCATAGCATGTTAATAAAGCTTCCCTTAGTTGAAAATTTTTAAGTTTAATATTCTGAATTTTTCCCTGAAAGATTGCATAACCACTTATTAAAACAACCAGTAAAAAGAAAGGAAGCAACCCTCCAATAAAAGTATCAACAACATTTATTCCTGCCCTCACACTATAAATGATCAGCGGCAAACTAGGGACAAATAATAAACCTATAGATCCAGAAACAGTAATTAAACCTATAGAAAATGAACGTTTATATCCTTCTTGAACTAACATAGGCAATAACAATCCACCTAAGGCTAATATTGTTACTCCAGAACCACCAGTAAGTGAAGTAAAAAATCCGCATAGGATCACCACAACAACTGGTGTTCCTCCAGGTAACCAACCGAAAAGAGAACGAAAAACATTGACAAGTCTTTTAGATGTATTACTTTCAGCAAGTACAAAACCCGCAAGTGTAAAAAGTGGTATTGTTGGGAGTGTAGGTTTAATTACAATTCTGTAGGCTTCGGATGGAATAGAAGAAATTGACATATAATCAAACCAGAATAAAAGGATGGCTATACCTCCCAAACCTAAAAATATTGGCGCTCCAAGGATTAATGCAATTATAGAAAATGATAATCCTAGCCATATTACAAATGGAAATTCTCTTAAATCGAATGCTGATACAAAAATAAGAATACAAATTGAAACAATAACAAAACCTAATCTTATTTTAATAGATCTATAACTTTTGAATAATACTATCATAGTCATAGCGCCAAAACCTAAAGGAAGAATAATTTGTGCAAACCATCGAGGAATATTTGGAGCAATCAATTCTTGAAAACGATATTCAATACTAATCAAATCATAGCTAGCAATAGTCAAAAGAAATAAAATAAAAAAAGAATAATACCTTGGAATCCATCCTTTAAGATCAAATTTACTATTTAAATTAAATATTTTATTTTGAGTTAAAGCGAGAAGATTGTTTTCTTTTGCAGCAATTACTCCACCAAATATTCCTATCCAAAGAACTAAATGTTGAACTATATATGAAGATCCAGATATTGCTTGCTGACCAAAAAGCCTAGAAAATGACTCTATTACTGGAAATAAGGTAATAATAGAAAAGATTGCTACTGCAATAATTTTTTCTAATCTACTAAATAAAATCAAAGATTTAGTTTTTTAATATTTCAAAAACTCTATCAAAAAGATTTTCAGGGATTGTATAACCTCGTAAAATCGGAATTATTTCTTCCGCACGCTTTTCCCATGCATCTATCTCTTCTTGGTTTAATGTCTGAACCTTAAGTCCGTAACTTTTCATCGCATTTATAGCATCTAATTCGGCCTTGCGATTCATTTCCATGGATTTTTTTTGCATATTATTTGAAATTTCCATTAACCTGGTATGATACTTTTCAGGTATAGAATTCCAAGTGTTTAAATCAATAACTATTCCTGCTAATAAAAAACCCCATTTTAGGTCAAGCATATTATTTGCGATTCCAAAAGATTGTCCTGCTAATGCATAAAGAGGCATTGTAGTAATAGCATCAACCATCCCCGTCTGCAAACTTGATAAAATCTCAGTTCCTGCTAACGGTACAACGCTATAACCAGCTCTCTTATAAATTTCTGCATATCGATAATTACCTGCCCAAGTAAAAATTCTTTTATCTAATAAATCATCTGGGTGCTTGATTATTTCTTTTGTAAACCAATAAGCCCAGCCAAGATTAGCTATATAGAGAAGCTTTGCTCCTCTTGATTCTATCGTTTTTTCAAGATCAGGTAATAGTTCATTTAAAACTTTGTATATATCATCTTCATTTTTATAAACCATAGGTAAAAAGAATGCACTAAAATCTGGTGCTAATTCTGTTAATCCTTCTGTTGTCAAACCAGCTCCATGTAATCGTCCAATTCTCATATTACGAACCATATCTCTCTCGTCTCCTAAAATTCCACCTGGATATATTTTTATACGGACTTTATTCTCGGTTGCTGTTTGCCATTCTTGCTTCATTTCTATAAGCATATCATTCCAGACCGTACCCTCTGGGGCAAGTGAGGCAAATTTTATTGTTATTTTTTTTGCCTCTAATAATGAGAAAATTATAAAAAATAATAAAAAAGT
>CAYFIF010000276.1:0-2355 GCA_964343085.1 uncultured bacterium
CCATTAACGGTAGTCGTAGCAATCTGGATTAATTCATCAGCTCTTCTTCTTGATGCTATCCCAGCCCTTGATAAAAATTTGTTTAATCTCATATTACTTGATATTTAATTAAACATTTGGACTTTTTTCATCGTCAGAAATATTTTTAAATGCCTCAATCTGTTGACCAATATTTGTATCCGATTCTATTATTTCATTTATTTCTTTTAACTTTGGTAAATCAGATATATGGTTCAGACCAAAATGGTCAAGAAAAGCTTTTGATGTAGAATATAATAGAGGCCTTCCAGGTCCAGTATCTCTACCCTTAATAACAATTAATTTTTTATTCAATAGTGTTTTTATTACACCGCTAGAATCGACACCTCTGATCGCTTCTATTTCGTATCGACTTAAAGGCTGTTTATAAGCAATAATTGATAAAGTGTCCATAGCTGCTGACGAAAGTGTGAAATTATCTGAAGATGATAACATTAATTTAATATAATGTTCAAATTCTTCTCGAGAAACCAGTCTATAACCTCCTGAAATAGAAATTATTTCAAATGAATGTGACTGTCTTTTATAAATTTGATTCAAAGCTAATATTACTTTTTTTAAATTGGGTGGTTTTTTTGGAAAAACTTTATTTATCACTGTTTGGTTAACCGGATCTGGGCTAGCGAACAAAAGAGCTTCAACAATTTTCATATCATTCTTCAATTATACTAATACCCATCACTAATCTGAACTAACTCAATTTCTGCAAAATTATCCAATTGACTAAGAATGCATGTACCATCTCTAACTAGTTCAAGTATTGCTAAAAAAGTAACAATAATTTGAATTCTGGAGTTTAAACTTTTTAATAAATTGGAAAATTTTAAACGGCCATCACCATCAAAATATTTAATTACAAATTCTTTTTGTCTATCTAAACTTATCTTTTCCCTATTTAATTCAAATGAAGTTATCATGGGGCGCTTATCCATTGCATTTTTAAACATTTTCGCAAGATCATAAACAGTTAAATCCTTTAAAATTTGATCTAATTCATTATCTTCATGAACATCAAGAATTTTTACATGCTTTCTAGTAAAAACTTGACTTCTCTTGCTAGCTAATAATTTTAACATATCTGCACCTTCAGTATATCTCTTATATTCTATTAGCCTCTGTACTAATTCAGTTCTTGGATCGATAAAGTCTCCAACTTCATCAATTTCTGGTCTGGGTAGCATCATTTTAACTTTTACTCTCATTAATATGGAGACCATATCAATAAACTCCCCAGCGACTAGCAGATTCATTTTTTCCCAAGTCCCTATAACATTTATAAACTCCTCTGTAATTTTTGCAATGGGTATATCATATATATCTAACTCATCTCTTTTTATAAAATACAATAATAAATCTAAAGGACCCTTAAAGTTATTAATATGTATTTGGTATGACATTTTTACGGAATAAAACCTATAGAAGATCTTACTTTATCTAAAACTTGATTTGCTATATTACTTGCCTTTTTTGCTCCCAATTTTAATATGTCCTTTACTTTTTTTGGGTTATTTTTAAAATATTCCCTTTTTTTTCGATACGGTTCAAAATAATCCATTACTAATTCAAAAAGTTCAACTTTTAAATCTCCATACCTAAGACCTGGATTATCATACCTATAATGAAGATTGACTAAACCTTTCTTATCCAAAAATAAAGAAAAAATCTTAAATAAAGCTGTCTCTTTATTTTTTGGATGTTCTACGGGTGTGTTATCAGTAATAATTGACATTATTTTTTTGCGGATTTCTTTTTCATTAGAAAAAATAGGGATTGTATTCCCATAAGATTTACTCATTTTTCGACCATCTATTCCAGGGATAAGTTGCTTTCCCTCTTCTATTTCATACTCCGGGATAATTAATACATTTGAATATTTGTTATTAAATCGGTTAGCAATATCACGAGTGATTTCTAAATGTTGTTTCTGATCTTTACCGACAGGAACCAATTGAGTATCAAAACATAATATATCCGAAGCCATTAAAATTGGATATGAATACAGACCCATATTTGGTTTAATCCCTTGAGCTATTTTATCTTTATATGATGTGGCTCTATCCATCATTCCTGTACCAACCATAGAAGCAAGAATCCAAGTTAATTCTGTAACCTGTGGTACATCTGATTGAAGCCAAAAAGTAGACTTTTCAGGGTCCATTCCTAATGCTAAAAAATCCAAAACTGCGTTTAATGTATTTTCTTCTAAACATTCTTTAGAGGGGTTCGCAGTCAATGCATGATAATTAGCTATAAAACAATAGAGATCAAATTTCTCTTGATATTTTATCATTCTTAGCATCATCCCAAAATAGTTAC
>CAYFIF010000277.1:0-2348 GCA_964343085.1 uncultured bacterium
CGGCTGAAGCTCATCTCCAACCCGTAATTTGAAAATATTTCTTTCCAATTCCATCTCAATTCTAGACCATTCTTTAAGAAAAGAACTCCATACCATTTCAATCTTATTCCATACTCGCGTATCCTCAACCCAAGGCTGATCATGAGAAAATCTTTCGATATCAAAATTTTTCAACCTTTTCATTGTTAGTTTAGTCGATTTTTTTATTAAAGTTTTACCATTGGAAATATCTCTTATCCCATTTGATACTTGGTCTTTTAATAAATTTATTAATTTAACATCTCGTGAATCTTTTAAACGCTTTTTTGATTCACCAACAGCTTTTTGAAATTCCAGTATTTTAGACCGCTCTTCCCTTTTTGTTCTTTTAGCCTGCTTCTCAAATAACTGAGTCTTTATCACCACACCTTTAATGCCTGGTTCAGCTCTCTTTGAGGCATCTTTAACCTCACCAGCTTTTTCTCCAAATATTGCCCTTAATAATTTTTCTTCAGGGGTCGGATCAGTCTCCCCTTTAGGAGTAACCTTACCTATCAATATATCACCCTCTTTAACTGAAGCACCTATTCGGATAATTCCAGAATCATCTAAATCCTTAGTCGCATCTTCACTAACATTGGGAATTTCAGATGTGAGCTCTTCTTGCCCCCTTTTTGTATCTCGGACTTCTAGCTCTATTTCATGACAGTGAACAGATGTAAAAATATCATTTTTTACCAACCTCTCACTTATAGCGATAGCATCTTCAAAATTATAACCCTGCCATGGCATAAAAGCTACACGAATATTATTTCCAAGCGCCAATTCCCCATTTTCAGTGGATGCACCATCTGCTATAGGCTCACCTTTTTTTATTAACTGACCTTCTTTAACCAAGGGCCTTTGGTTATGAACAGTGTTTTGATTCGTTCTATTAAACTTTTTTAGTCTAACGTGAATTATATCTTCCCCTTCATATAAAACTAAACTATCTTGAATGTCCTTTCTTTTTATACTAATTCTATTCGCATCTACATATAAGACTTTA
Organism: uncultured bacterium; assembly: GCA_964343085.1. Classification (GTDB taxonomy): domain Bacteria; phylum Fidelibacterota; class Marinisomatia; order Marinisomatales; family UBA1611; genus CAZLPW01. The sequence continues at coordinate 1,028 of CAYFIF010000277.1, forward strand.
CCATCAACAGGTGAAACAACACATGATCTTGAATCTACAGCAACTTGCTTTTCAATTCCTGTTCCTACAATAGGCGATTTTGGAGAAATTAAAGGCACCGCTTGCCTTTGCATATTGGAACCCATTAACGCCCTATTAGCGTCATCATGATCTAAAAACGGTATCAACGCAGCAGCAACGCTTAAAATTTGATTTGGAGACACCTCGATAAAGTCTACGTCAGATGGACCAACAATAGGAAAATCACCCTTCATTCTCGTTCTAATTTTTTTCTCGATTATTTTCCCCGACTTATCTGATTTAGTACTAGCCTGAGCAACCATCACTCTGTCTTCATCATCAGCACTTAAATATTCGACTTTATCAGAAATAAAGGAACCTCCTCCATTTTTTTTATCAATTTTCCTATAAGGAGATTCTATAAATCCATGGTCGTTGACTTCAGCAAACATAGCTAAACTAGATATAAGTCCAATATTAGGACCCTCTGGGGTTTCAATTGGACACAATCGGCCATAATGAGTATAGTGAACATCGCGGACTTCAAACCCAGCTCTTTCTCGGGTTAATCCTCCTGGACCAAGAGCAGAAATCCTCCTTTTATGGGTAATTTCAGCTAAGGGATTAGTCTGATCTCCAAATTGCGATAACTGAGATGTCCCAAAGAATGTATTTATAACAGTCGTAACTACACGAGAATTAATTAAATCTTGAGGCGTAATACTTTCAGATTCTCGCAAATTCATCCTTTCATGAATAGTCCTTATCATCCTGCTTAAAGCAACACTAAATTGATTTGTTAATTGCTCTCCAACTGTTTTAACTCGCCTATTTCCTAGATGATCAATATCATCAACCCCTCTTTCACCCTTCCTCATATCAATTAAATAAGTAATCACTTGAACAATATCATCCATTGTTAAAACAGTATCATCAACTGGAACCTTTAGATCGAATTGCTGGTTTAATCTATACCTTCCAACCTGACCTAGATCATATTTTTTGGGACTGAAAAAAATTCTTTCAATAAATTTCTGAGCAGTTTCAAGATTAGGCGGTTCACTAGCTCTCAATAATTGATAAACAATGCCAAGAGCTTCTTCGGTATTATTTGAAGGGTCTTTATCAATCGTATTCAAAAGAAGCATTGAAGAAAATTCAGAATTCCCATTGACTAATTTTATTTCTTTAATACCAGCAGTAGAAAAAACCTCTGCCAGTTCAAGATCTAAATCTTTGCCTGCCTCAGCATAAATCTCACCTGTGTTAACATCAACCACATCTTCAACAATCGTAGAGCCTATATGTTTTTTAACATCAT
>CAYFIF010000278.1:0-2341 GCA_964343085.1 uncultured bacterium
AATTTTGAAGAAAAAAAGTTTAAATTTTTTAAAAATCAATGGAAATTATTATCAAATTAACATTCGATGAAATAGGTATTCGATTTGGAAAGGTATTTGGAAATTCCGCTATTGTTCTACTATTCAAAAAACGTTTATCTGATGAATTATTACGGTGTTATAAATATTTTAGCCGCAAATCATACAAATCCAGACTCTATTATTACGATTATTGGAGAAACATATAAATATACTGAAGGGAGCAGTGTTTTTAATGAATTCGGTATTGGGTTTGACCCAAAACCTAATCGGTTCCGACTTAAGATCACATTAAAAAACATTCATAAAAAACGCGATCAGTTTTTATCTAATGATCGTCATTGGGATAGTTGGAAAGAATCTCATGATGGATATGATACATCATATAAAAAAAGAGATATAAAGATGGAAGCTTATTTTATTAATAATCATTCTGACAATCGTTTTGGGCCCCTACCTTTTGAATGCTTCCTAGGACTAAGAACTAATTTAAGTTCTACGAATACATTTTACGGGAGTTTAATGTATTTTGGTTTAATCTTTAATCTACAAGGCTGGTAAAAAATGAAAAAGAAAGACATGTGGAGTTGGGTAATTTATGATTGGGCAAATTCAGCATTTGCAACGACTGTTATGGCTGGATTTTTCCCATTATTTTTTGAAAAATACTGGTCAAACCCAGAAGATGTTATTCAAAGCACATACCAACTTGGAGTAGCAAACTCTTTGTCATCTATAATTATTGCAGTATTAGCTCCTTTTCTTGGAGCTATAGCAGATCAAGGTTCTACAAAAAAGAAATTCCTCATTGGTTTTTGTTATTTGGGGGTTGTTATGACAGGAGGTTTATTTTTAGTTGAGCAAGGAAATTGGCAACTGGCGGCAGTTCTTTATATTTTTGCAACCATAGGATTCAGGGGTTCAAATTCATTTTATGATTCTCTTCTTCCAGTTATATCTCCAAAAGGGAAAGTAGACTATATATCCTCATTGGGTTTCTCAATGGGTTATATAGGTGGGGGCCTATTATTTCTTGTAAATGTTTTAATGTATTTGAATCCTGAAAATTTTGGATTTATAGATCAAAGGTTCTCAACCTTGCATATGCAGATGAAAAATGGAACTATGTCATTTGAACAATTAAAGGTGGCGGTGTCAGGTTTATCTGAAAATTATCATGGTCTTAAATCAGCATTTGATTCAATAGAATATTCAGAGCCTGAACTAATCGAAAAAATTTCCTCAATCTATATATCTGCTCAATCAATGGCTATAAAAACATCTTTTCTAATGGTTGCAATATGGTGGGCAGTATTTTCTTTACCACTCATAATTTTCGTAAAAGAACCCATTCTAAATAATTCTATCTCATTCAGGCACTCTATATTTAATGGATGGAGGGCATTAATAAAAACTTTTTCAGAAATAAAAAAAATAAGAGAGGCTTATTTATTTCTTTTTGCATATTGGTTGTATATTGATGGAGTAGATACAATCATTAGTATGTCGGTCAAAGTTGGTTCATCATTGGGTTTTGCTGCGGGGGATTTGATAACTGCATTGTTAATGGTTCAATTTATTGCATTCCCAGCATCAATATTATATAACAAATTTGGAGAGAAAATTGGTATGAAAAATGCTGTATTTGTAGGCATCGGAGGATATTCGATAATTACTTTACTTGGTTATTTTATGTCAGATAAAACTCATTTTTTTGCGCTTGCTGGAATGATTGGCCTCTTTCAAGGAGGAATACAAGCCTTAAGCAGAAGTCTTTACTCCCGTCTCGTTCCTATAGGAAAAGAGGCAGAATTTTTTGGTTTCTACAACATGGTAGGTAAATTTGCTGCGGTTGTTGGTCCCTTTTTACTTGGATGGATCACACTAATAACTGGGAATGTAAGGTTTGGTATCCTTTCAATATTAATATTATTTGTGTCTGGTGCATATATACTTAGTAAAGTTGATTTTGAAAGGGGTGAAAAAATTGCAATGGAATTAGGTAATAATTGAAATGTTAAAATATATTGATTTAAAAAATATTTGTTATATAACTTCTAACAGAATTAATAAGCCCCGCTGGTGTGGCGTGCTCTTCAGGGAAAACAGCTTTTCTCGAGGGTTTACTGGCGGGGTGTTTTAATTTTTAGTTTATTATGAGCAACGAAAATTTTTCTACAAGATACTCACAGCTAGTTATGCCTCAAGATGCTAACGTTATTGGTACACTTTTTGGCGGTCAAATGGTATCGTGGATGGATATAGCTGCGGCTAAAGCAGCGCATCGTTATCTGAAAAATACCAATGTTGATGCCGCTGTTAC
>CAYFIF010000279.1:0-2336 GCA_964343085.1 uncultured bacterium
CCCCTATTTCCAGGACTGATTGAACAGTGCCGATCTCGTTATTTGCATGCATAATTGCAACCAACACGGTATCTTTATTAATTGCATTTTTTACTGATTGAGGATCCACAAAGCCATCTGGCGCTACAGGTAAAATTGAAATTTTCCAACCTCTTTTCTCAAGAGAATGACATGTATCTAGAACGGCTTTATGCTCCGTAGCTTGGGTGATAATATGATTCCCATTAGTTTTATATTCCTCAGCAACTCCTTTAATTCCTAAATTAATTGATTCAGTTGCGCCACTAGTAAAAACAATCTCTCTTGGATCTGCTCCAATTATATTTGAAATCTTAAGCCTAGAATTTTCAACCGCTATTTTTGCTTCTTGGCCATATATATGATGACTACTAGCAGCATTACCAAATTTCTCATTAAAGTATGGCATCATAGCCTCAAGAACAATTGGATCTAGAGGTGTGGTTGCTTGATTATCTAAGTATATTGGTTTTGACATAACTCAGCAACTAAATTAATTTAAGTTAGTTACACATTTTTAATGATATTCTAATCTTTAAGTTGATCTCTCATTTGTTTACCTGTACCATTGTTTGATAACATCACAATTTCTGATAATATACTAAGAGCAATCTGTTCAGGTGTTACAGCATTTAAATCTAAACCCGTAGGAGAATAAAAACATTTCATCTCTTCTGATGTTAAACCATTATTTTTAAGGTAATCTCTAATTATTCCTGTTTTTTTTGCACTAGCGACAACACCAACATAACCAATGCCCTTTTTTATTGCATCGTATGTTACTCTATCATCGTTTCTATGATGAGTCGCAAGGATAAAATAATCTACACTAAAATCAATATCATCCAACTCCAATGGTTCAGTTATAACTTGATCCGCTTTTTTGAAATATTCTATCTCATTCTTATCAGTCTGTACAATTACTTTAAATTTCAAAATAGAAGCCATTTGGCAAAGAATTTCTACAACTCTACCAACGCCACGTATTAGTATGGTCTGATTAACTAGGTGTGGTTCTACGATTACTGACATATATCCTCCACATGGAATTCCCATATCCATTTCATCACTATCCAGATCTATTTCTATAGTCTTCGGATTCCCATCCTTTAAAGTTTCTTTTGCCAATGCAGCTACACGATTCTCGATACACCCTCCACCGATGTAACCAATAATTCGGTTACCGTTAGTATCAAAAACTGCTTTATCTCCTACCTTACCCGAAGAAGAGCCATGAACCTGAAAAACAGATGCAATAGCATAAGGTATCTCATCTTTTTCCAATGTTGCTATAATCTCAAATAAATCTTTATGTCTGGACATGGTTTGTTTTTTTCATTTGCGCTAAAAGATAATCATCTCTGGTATCGCAATCAAGAATGACCTCATCAGAATCAATAGTGACTCCGGTTGTATTTTGCTTATACTTCTCTATAATTTTTTTACACCCTATGTCTCCCCTTATTGATAATATTTCAGGGAAAAGATTTTTTGGAAAAATGACAGGATTTCCTTGCTTAGATTTGTATAATGGAAAAATAATATTTTGACCTCTATATTTAATAAATTCTTTTATTAAGACATCTAGAGTATCTTTTGTGATAAACGGCATATCTCCTAATATGATCATATTGCCATTCACACTTTCATCTAAAACTGATATACCCAAACATATAGAACTCATCATGCCTTTCTTCCAATTCTTATTATGTACAATTCTCACTGATTTATTAGGAATGGCTTTTTCAACTTTAATATGTTGATAACCTGTCACTACTACAATCGGATTTAAATTTGTTTCTAATGCCGTAGTGCATACTAGATTTATTATAGGCCTTTCATTTATTAATAGAAGTAATTTGTTTAAATCTCCCATTCTATTAGATGAACCCGCAGCGAGTATTGTTGCAGATATTTTCATGCAACCGATTTGGGCATTTTATAAAAGTCTAGTGCTAAAAATAAATCAACCAAATCAGTCAAACAGCTTAAATTATGAATCGGCAAAAAATAATCTACATATTTCATCATGATTTGGACACCAGCTGTGAGAGGCTCAAAATCTTGATACCCAAGATTAGGATTTAACCATATTAATATTTTGGAGCTTCTTTTTAATCTATCAAACTCTTTATTAAGAAGTTTTATGTTCCCAGTATCCCAACCATCAGTGATTATTAAAACAATAGCACCATTTCCAAGAACCCTCCTAGCCCATTGAAGATTAAACTCCTGTATTGTTTCTCCTATTTTAGTTCCACCGGACCAATCTTTTACCATATCATTTATTTTTTCAATAGAATCATTAACATTTTTTT
>CAYFIF010000280.1:0-2317 GCA_964343085.1 uncultured bacterium
CCGGCAAAAATTTTAGAATAGTATGATAAAAAGTATGACAGGTTTTGGTAGAGGAAGTTATCAAAATGATAGTTTGTCATTAGATATTGAAATCAGATCCTTAAATTCCAGATTTTTTGATTTAAAGGTTAAAGGTATATCGCTTGATATGCAGGATGAAATCAAATTGAGGAAATATGTTAAAGAAAAATTAATTAGAGGAACAATCACTATTAGTATTTTGCTTAATGGTGAACAAGTTTCAAGCAATTATATTTTTAACAAGAAAAAGGTAGCTGTTATTCAAAATATTCTAAATGATATACACATAACCTATGGTCAAAGATTGGGATTAGGTGATATAATTAGTTCTAATGATCTAATTAAACCAGAATCCCAAGATATAAGTTTAGGTGAACCTTTATTTTTTGCTCTAGATAAATCAATTAAAGAATTGGATAATATGAGGGGAAAAGAAGGTGAGTTGATTTATCAAGATATTTCCAAGAGAGCACAAAAATTAAAAGTTGTACTAGAAAATATATATAAAATATCAGAGAAATTTAGTTTCCAAAAGCATAAAAATTTGTGTGATAAAGTTAATAGTTTAATCAATTCTAATGAAATTGATGACAATAGGTTAATCCAAGAGGTGGCTTATTATGTTGAAAAATCTGATATAACTGAAGAGCTTGTTAGATGTAGAAGTCACTTTAAACTACTGGAGTCATACTTAAAATTAGATAGTGATGTTGGGAAAAAAATTAATTTTATTATACAAGAAATATTGCGTGAGGTAAATACTATTGGATCAAAAACTCAGCAGCTCGAGATTACAAAAGAAGTAGTCGAAATTAAAGATGAATTAGAAAAAATTAGAGAACAATCTCAGAATATTTTATGATTAAAAATATCATCACGATTTCTGCTCCTTCTGGTTCAGGAAAAACCACTTTATGCAAAGCTCTTTTGATGTATAATAATGCTATTAAGCTTTCAGTCTCCTATACAACCAGAGAACCACGTGAAAATGAGAAAGAGAGCATCGATTATTTTTTTATTTCTAAAGAAAGTTTTGAAAATAAAATCAATAATGGAGAATTTGCTGAGTGGGAAAAAGTTTATGGAAATTATTATGGCACATTAAAAAAAACTTTAACAGAAGCAATCCAACTCAATAAATTATATTTGTTTGAATTGGATGTTTTGGGAGCATTAGAAATAAAAAAACTATATCCAAAACATACTCTGAGTATATTTATATTACCACCAAGTATAGAAGTATTAAAAAAAAGATTAATAAAAAGGGGTTCAGATACAAAAGCCCAAATCAAAATAAGACTTTCAAGATTTAGTAAAGAACTTGCTTTAAAAAATAAATTTGATGAGGTTATTTATAATGAAGACCTTGAAAAAGCAAAAAAAGAATTAATTAAAATCGTAAATAAAAAAGATAAATAAGGAGAAAAAAGTGGCCTTAAAAACTATACCTTTTAGAGAGATTGAGAAATATGCTGGAAACATGTATGAAGCTGTTGCTGTCATGTTTGGTCAAGCAAGGAAAGAGTTAGATGATAGAATTATGGAGGAAAATATTAAAAATGTAGATAATGAAGAACTCGATGTTTTTGATGAAGTACCAGATACAAGACCAGAGGATTATGTTGAAAAAGAAAAAATTGCAACAGTAGCTGTGAATAAATTTTTAAATGGAGAGGTATTTTGGAGAAAGGTGGAAAATTTCAAATCTGAATGAACCAAAATCTTATAATTAATTATTTTAATAAAATTCGTTATGTATATGGACAGAATCTTTTTTTGAATCCCCAAACAGTACAAAAATATAGATTAAGTTCTAATAAAAATACTATTAGTGATGATATATATAATTATAAAAATAAAATTTGCGATTGTATAAAATGCCCTCTTGGAAAAACAAGGACTAATTTAGTTTTTGGTTCTGGAAACCCGAAATCAGGTATAATGATAATTGGGGAAGCACCAGGAGAAAAAGAAGATGAGATTGGTGAGCCTTTTGTAGGGAAATCAGGAAAAATGTTAGATAGGATTTTAAGTGCATTACAACTAAAAAGGGATTCTGATGTTTACATAACTAATGTTGTTAAGTGTCGCCCTGCAAATAATCGTGATCCTTTACCATCTGAAGTTGAAAAATGTGAACCTCACCTAAAAAAACAAATTAATATTATTAAACCAAAAATAATTGTTGCATTAGGTCGAGTTGCGGGAAAAACCTTATTAAAAGTTGATGCAACGTTAAAGGATATGAGAGGCAGACTCTTTGAATATCATAATATCCCCCTATTTGTAACATATC
>CAYFIF010000281.1:0-2314 GCA_964343085.1 uncultured bacterium
TGCATTGCCAGATCAAAAACAAAATGCAACTAATGATAGGCGAGTTGGACTTGGTATTTTAGGTTTAGGTGATATGCTCGTTAGAATGGGTATACAATATGATAGTGAGGATGCACTACAAACTGTAGATCAAATAATGCAAATTTTCCGTGATTCAGCCTACGAAACAAGTAATCAACTTTCAGTTGAGAAAGGTGGATATCCTAATTTTGATTGGAAGGGTTATTCTAAAAGTAAATTTGTAAAAAATCTACCTAAATCATTGCAAAATAAAATCAAAAAGGAGGGTATCAGAAATTGTACTTTAACTACAGTTGCTCCAACAGGAAGTGGTGCAATAGTTGCAAGAGTTACATCTGGTATAGAACCTATATTTGCAACATCTTATAAAAGAATGGTAAAGAAAAATGATGGATATGGAAAAGAATTTGATCAATACAAAGTATATCATCCAATTATTGAGAAATTGTTTGGCAATGATGAAGACCTACCTCCACATGTAGTTACTGCTCATAATATTGATCCTTTCTTTAGAGTTAAAATGCAAGGCGTAATACAAAAATATATTGATTCATCAATCTCTTCAACAGTAAATCTAGCAAAGGAAACAACGGTCGAAACTATTGCTGATATTTATACTGCAGCATATGATTCTGGACTCAAAGGCATTACCGTATACAGGGAAGGTTCCCGAGAAGGAATTCTTGTAACAGATAATGATTCTAAAGAAGAGGAAAAAATAAATACCGAACAAAAAGCACCAATAAATGATTCAATAACTACTCCAAAAACGCCTAGATTAAGACCAACACAGACATCAGGAGTTACGAGAAGAATTCGCACAGGTGAAGGGACTCTATACATAACAATCAATGAGGATAAAAACGGTTTATGCGAAGTCTTTACTACTATTGGTAAAGCCGGTGGAAACGCTGCAGCCCAATCTGAAGCCATAAGCAGACTTATATCACTAGCACTAAGGTCAGGTATCGACCCTCGATCAATTGTGCGACAACTCAAAGGAATTTCTGGCCCAAATCCGACTTGGGAAGATGGTCGCCTAATCCTGTCTACGCCTGATGCAATAGGTAAAGCAATGGATGATTATCTAAATGAACAACGAGATATAAGTGGAAATATTGGGGATAATATAAATAAAAAATTGCGGATTACAATGGCAGGTGTATCAAAAGAGCTAGATACAAAAACCAAACAAAATAATGGTCATCTGGTCTGTGCTAAATGCAATAATCATAGTGTAATAAATGAAGGTGGATGTTTGACCTGCAAAGAATGTGGTTGGTCTAAATGTGATTAATAAATTTTCATTATATTTTTAAAATTAAGTTTCAAAGAGTTCCTTTTCTTTGTCGGACTGCATACGGTTTAGAGTCGTAATATGCTTATCTGTTATATCTTGAATTTCCTGCTGATTTCGCTTGATTTCATCTTCTGAAATATGCTCTTCCTTACCAAAATTATTTAAATTGTGAATAGCATCTCGTCTGATGTTACGAACCGAAATTCTACCCTCTTCAACAAGTTTATGAACAAATTTATTTAAATCTTGTCTTCTTTCTTCACTCAGAGGAGGAATTGGAATTAAAACTGCCGTGCCATTATTGCCTGGATTGACACCTAAATTAGCGTCCATAATAGCTTTTTCTATAATTGGAATTAATGTTTTCTCGTATGGTTGTATAGTAACTAATCTAGCTTCAGGAACAGATACATTCGCAACTTGATTTAGTGGCGTTTTATTTCCATAATATTCAACAAAAACTGAATTGAACATCTCTGGATTTGCTCTACCGGTCCTCACCTTATTTAATTCACCTTGTGTATGACTAATCGACTGATCCATACGGTGATTTGCATCTTTGATTATCTCATCAATCATGTACTATCCTGTTACAAGTGTTCCTAAGTTAGCCCCCTTGATAATTTCTTTCAAGTATCCTGAATGTTTAATATCAAAAACTCTAATCGGAAGATTATTCTCTTTACAAAGTGTTATTGCTGTTAAATCCATAACTCGAAGGTTCAGTTTTAAAACCTCATCATAGCAAATATGATCATACTTCAATGCGTCTTTAAATTTAGCTGGGTCTTTATCAAAAACGCCGTTAACCTTAGTAGCTTTAATCAGAATTTGAGCACCTAATTCGATCGCCCTCAACCCAGCAGCTGAATCAGTAGTAAAAAAAGGATTGCCTGTACCACCTGCAACAATAACAATCCTTCCCTTATTTAAATGTCGTATTGCTCTTGATCTTACATATGGCTCTGCTATTTGGGTTACAGTAATAGCTGA
>CAYFIF010000282.1:0-2305 GCA_964343085.1 uncultured bacterium
TATTAAAGAGTTTTTCTTTGCTCAAATCATTACCCTTCTAACGCTAAGTTCAACACTACTTTTTGGTAATATTGTCATACCTCAAAATTTTGTTGTTTCCTTTTGTCTAATACAGATTATTGTGTTGTTTTTCAATAGACTTTTTTGGGTTGCACTATCTAAAACGATGCGAGCTGCCGGTTACAATACGCGAAATATTTTTTTATATGGATCTGAAAAAGAGTATTCTCAATTAAAAGAATGGACAGAGAAAAATCGAGATTATGGTTATCATTTAAATGGTTGGTTTAAAGATGTTGGCGTTAACTATGAAGATAAAAAAAGCATTGAAAAAGATTTCTATTCAATAGTTCAGGATTCGAGCGTAGATCATTTTGTTTTAGATCCGACACGCCTAAACGAAGACAAATTGAACCAAGCTATTGATTGGGCCGAAGATAAAGGTGCTCGTATACATTTGATTGAGCCAAGAACACAAAAAATAACACAAAAATTGAATATAAAAGATACTTTTGGTCCTTTTGCTGCGGTGAAACTTAGGAAAGAACCATTGACTGAACTGAAGAATAGAGCTATCAAAAAGATATTTGATTTTTCATTATCTTTTTTAGTTTTTGTTATTGTTTTTTGGTGGTTTACTCCTATAATATATTTTTTAATTAGAATAACAAGCAAAGGGCCTGGAATTATTGGTCAAAGGCGGATTGGAATCGATGGTAAAGAGTTTACTTGTTACAAGTTTAGAACTATGTTTTCAAATGAAGCCGCTGAAAAAGGGCTCAGCCATTTGACCAAGAAGGATGATCCAAGAATTACATTTATTGGAAATTTCCTAAGAAAAAGTAATTTGGATGAGCTCCCACAATTTATTAATGTCATCCAAGGGTATATGAGTGTTGTAGGTCCTCGGCCACATATGGTTAGTGAAGAAAATGAAATTGCATCAAAGATAAAAAAATATAGAATAAGGAGGTTTATTAAACCAGGTATAACTGGTTTAGCTGCTGTCCAAGGCTATAGAGGTGGTACAGAAGATATGCCTTTGATGGCAGAGCGTATAAAATATGATATACAATATATTGAGAAATGGTCGATTTGGTTAGATCTAAAAATTTGTATCAAAACCGCATACCAAATGATCACTTTTTCTACCGGTGCTAATTAAAAAGTCTAACTTTTAGACCAAAAAAGTGAATTCAAAAAAAATATTCCCAATTTTACTTGTTATTTTTGTTAAAATAAGTATTAATGCAAACGATGGTGAGATGCTATTTTCAGTTGATGCGGTGCTGAATAATAATAGTTTTGGCAATCTTAAGCACCATAGCCAAGATTTATTTGGTTCAGGCTTGATGAGCGAGTATAGGTTTAAACAGGGGGAATTTAATATTGTCAATCAAATGTTTTTGTCTAGGGATTGGGATAGTGCAAAAAAAGGCGGAGGTAAAAAAATTAAAGGGTTTTACGGCTACACCAATTTAGGTTATTTGGAGTTTAAAGCTACTAAAGGATTATTGAAACATGAATGGAAGTTTGGAAGATACTATTTAGACCATGGATTTTCAAGGATGTCTGATTTATTGGTAAGCCATGACTCACGGCCATTCGATGGTTTCCTTTGGGATATAAATTATAAAAATATTTATGCTAGTATGAATGCTATTCAATTGGAAAAAATACAAGAATACGAACGCTATTTGACTATTCATTCGTTGAAGATCGATCTAAATAAAAATATTAGTATATTGTTTAGTGAAGCTTCTTTATATTCAACAAAAAATGGTGGTTTTAACTGGCAGTTGTTAAATCCAGTAATATTTTGGATACCTGAGAGAGAGAATTATCCAATTTTAAAAGCAAATGGACTATTGTATTTTGGGTTCAGCTATTCTATCAGAGAGCGTTCCTCAATTTATTATGAGATTTTAATTGATGACTTTCAAATAAATAAAAAGAGTAAAGGTGATCTAGAGCCAAATGAATTCGGATATGTGCTAGGTTTAAATTTTACAGATTGGTTTTCAAATAATTTTCATTTGTGGATGGAATATACAAAAATAACAAATAGGACTTATCAGTCATTTTATGAGGAGGAGATTTATACTCACCGGGGCTTTCCTATCGGTCATTATATGGGTAATGATTTTGACTTGCTGCATATTAATATTTCAAAGAAAATAATAAATGATAAGCTTAAACCATACTTTAGTCTGTTATTACATCGTGATGGGTTCAATGGAATGGATACACCGTTTGATGAACCTTGGTTGGGAGAAGATGTGACTTTAGAGGGGGGCTATTCAGA
>CAYFIF010000283.1:0-2303 GCA_964343085.1 uncultured bacterium
GCCAACTATCCTTATAATGGGTGGAATAAATAAAGGCTCAGATTTTCGGCTACTACTACCATATCTAAAACACTCTCATGTCAATCTTATAATAACATATGGAGATGCCGGTGGGGAGATTTTATCTGCAATAGGGGATGCGGTAAGATCATTTAATAAAACTGATCTTAACTCTGCAGTAAAATCTGCCCAGTCAAAGGCAACACCCGGAGATACCATTCTTTTATCTCCGGGGTGTGCCAGCTTTGACCAATTTAAAAATTTTGAGGATAGGGGGGAAAAATTTAAAGAATTTGTGAGAGATATTAATGCTTAACATAATAATTCAAAAATATGACCGCCATCTATTATTATACTTTACATTGCTCGCTATTCTAGGGATCATAATGCTATATAGTGCAAGCTGGTACGAATCTTTTTCAAATTCAAATGGTCAAACAGATATGCTATACCTTAAAGGACATTTAAAAAGATTAATAGTAGGATTAGTTTTCTTCTTCATCTTTCTTAATATTGATTACAGAAGTTTAAAGAAAACTGCACCTTATTTAATTTTTTTCTCAATTATCATTCTTATTGCTACAAAAATTGTTTTTTTAGCAAAAGGGTTTAGTTGGAGCAAACCTGCAAGATGGTTGTATTTAGGCCCTTTTTCATTACAAACATCTGATATCGCTAGGTTTTCAGTGTTGATTTTTATGTCATATTATGTTGAAAAAAAGGCAGAGAAATTAAAAAATTTTAGAAACGGACTATTGCCTGCGCTATTGATTCTATTTTCTATTATGGGATTAATAGTAATCCAACCTGATTTTAGTACTGCATTTATGATCGGTATTATTGGAATAATGATTCTATTCATTGGTGGCGCAAATTTTTCACAATTATCCTTAGTTGGCTCATTCTCATTGTTGGTGGGAATCCCTATTTTAATGTCAAGAGATTATAGACGACAACGTATCCTATCTTATTTTGGTTTTTCAAATATGGAAGATGTGGGATATCAGGCACAACAATCTTTAATCAGCCTTGGAAATGGAGGTATTTTTGGTGTTGGACTAGGAAACAGCATAGAAAAAAATCGATTACTTCCTACACCTCATACAGATTTTATTTTTGCAATTATTGGTGAAGAGCTTGGTTTAATTCTTGGGACTCTACCCTTAATAACACTTTTTTTATTAATTTTTTTTCGTGGACTTAAAATTGCTCGAAATTGCACAGACCAATTCGGTGTATTATTATCAATAGGTATATCTTTCAATTTTATTTTATATGCTTTTATTAATGTTGGTGTTGTAACTGGCATACTACCTGTTACAGGACTACCAATGCCTCTTGTTAGCTATGGAGGTTCAGGGATGGTAATTAACATGATTCTTATAGGTATACTACTAAATATTTCCCAATCGAAAAAAACTTTAGGGGCAAACTTTGGCTGGAGCCCAATCATTAATGAAAAATAAAAATATATTAATTACTGGAGGTGGCACTGGCGGACATTTATTTCCAGCATTAGCTATTGGCGATGAGATTATCAATCGTGAACCAAACATAAATATCCACTATGTGGGGTCAAACTTTGGTTTGGAATCAAAAGTTTTTCCAGTTAAAGATGTCTGGCACACATTGTTACCTATCCGTGGTTATCAACGAGGATTTAGTTTAGGAAGTATTGGTAAAAATATCCTATTGCCTTTTAGGATCATCGTATCATTGAAAAAATTGAAAAATTTGTTTAAACATTTTAAACCTGATATAATCATAGGTACAGGAGGATATGCATCTGCTCTTCCTCTTTATTTAGCTGGAAAAAAATACAAAGATATTTGCATCTTACTTCAAGAACAAAATTCTTATCCTGGAATTACAACTCGATGGTTTTCAGAAAAATCAAAAACTGTTTGCGTCGGATTCCAAGCAACCATTAATCATTTAAATACCAATACGATTTTAACAGGAAACCCGGTAAGAAAAGGAATATCAAATGGTAAAAAATCTGATTCAGAATCAATTTTTAATCTCAATCCAAATAAAAAAACAGTACTTTTATTCGGAGGTAGCCAAGGATCTACATTTCTAAATAAAATGATGGAAAATATTTTGGAAAAAATTTCAAATATAGATATACAAATTCTCTGGCAAACTGGTGACTTAGACTATAGGGAATACAAAAAATATAATAATTATAAAATACGTGTAACTCCCTTTATAGATAATATGGCTACTGCTTATTCATTAGCTGATTTGGTTGTTTGCAGGAGTGGTGCCTTAACACTAGCGGAAATAACTGTATGTGGTAA
>CAYFIF010000284.1:0-2297 GCA_964343085.1 uncultured bacterium
GCCATGAGTGAGACAATTAAAAAATCGGTTGGTTCTGCTATGAAAATGAATTCAGAGACTATTGCTGTAAAAGGTCGCGATTTGGTTTCTGGTATTCCAAAGACCATAGAAGTTAGTTCGGATGAGATAAGACAAGCACTCAAAGATCCAGTAAATTCAATAGTGGAAGCTGTCAAGAGATGCTTAGAACAGACTCCACCAGAATTAGCTGCGGATATACTCGAACGAGGAATTATTTTGGCTGGAGGTGGAAGTTTGTTAAAAGGTATCGATCAAATTATAAGAGAAAGAACTAAGGTTCCTGTAAATGTTTCTGAAGACCCGCTTTTATCTGTTGTTAAAGGTACAGGTATGGTTTTGGAGAATTTAAAAAAATATGAGGCTGTTCTCCTTTAAGGTTGTATGATCAACCGTTATCTATTAATACTAAAAAATAGAGATCATATTCTTTTTTTAGTATTAGCTCTTGTTTCTACTCTAATTTTATTAAATAATAATGATCCTAGGATGAGTGTTGTAAGAGGAAAGTCAGCAGATTTAGTAGCTTTTTTGTCATCTCCTGTTTCCTGGGTCCGTTCGCTAATGTATTTGGAGGAAGAAAACAGACTTTTGAGAGACTCAAACTTGTTTTTAACCCTGCAAATTGAATCTATGCTGAATCTTGAGAATGAAAATAAAGAATTAAAAGAAATACTGGGTTTTAAATCAAAGACGGATTTGACAATCGTCCCTGCGAGGGTTGTAAATAAAGGTACTCAGTCGAATCTCCTTTCTGTTATTCTTAATGTCGGTTCTAAAGATAATGTTAAAAAAAATCAACCAGTGCTTACAGCTAAAGGAATAATTGGTAAAACAATTTTTGTTGGAGAAACAGCATCAATTGTGCAGTTAATTAACGATGTTAATTATAGAGTAAGCGTAAGGATACTCCCTAGTGGAGCTACCGGTATTTTAAAATGGGTGGGTAATAGAAAAGCAGAAATTAAAGAAGTGCAAAAAAATGTTAATATATCTATAGGCGATGAAGTTATTACTTCAGGATATAGTGATATATACCCATCGGGTCTGCCTGTTGGTATAGTTGCCGGTGTAATTGATAAAAGAGGTAGCTTTCATAAAGATGTTACGGTTTCTATACCAAATGATTTATCTGTTTTTCAACATGCCTTTGTTATTATTGGAAGAAATGATTAAAATAAAAAATATATTGATACAAATAACATCTGTTTTTTTTATTCAATTATTATTATCTGATTTTCTTGCTATAGGCACTATACGTCCAGATTTTATGGTCATTCTAGTTTTATACTGGTCAAACAATTATGGAAGGTTATTTGGAATGATTATGGGATTCATAATTGGGTTTCTTAGTGATTTATCTGGGACTGCATCATTTTTTGGTCTTTCTCCATTAACCTACTTAGTTACGGGATATCTTATAGGTTCATTAAAAAATAAAATTCCCACAATCAACTTATTTTATTTTTCTATTTTATGGATATTTATTTTATGTTTTCAATTTTTCATATCTTCAGCTATTAGATATCAACATCTTATTGGTGTGAATAATGTTTTGTTTTGGTCTAACTGGATTGGAACATGTGTTTATACGCTATGTTTCTGTGGTATTTTTCAGTTTATATATCCACTCCAAAGGAACATATAATGCTTAAAGCTGACAATGTAGTATCTTCAGCCCAATATCTAGTTGCAAGTTTGATATCTTGGAGTATTATATTTTTATTAATTGTAAGATATTTTCAGATACAGGTAATTAATAACGATTCATATAGCAAGAAAGCTAATTCAAATAGAATAAGAAAAATTACAAAAACTGCGCCTCGAGGTCTGATTCTTGATCGTAATGGGCAAATACTTGTTGATAATTATCCTACTTATGTTTTAACTGCTATACCATGGGAATTATCTGATAAAGAAGAAAAATTTTCTATTATTTCAGAAATAATAGGATTAAATAAAGAACAAGTAGAAGAAAATTATAAAAAATATTATAGAGGAAGATTTAATCAGGTTCGTATTGCTAAAGATTTAAATTTTGATCAAATATCTAGGCTGGAAGAGAATCGAATTGATTTGCAAGGAATTTATTATGAATACTATCCAGAGAGATATTTTCCGAGTATAATAAGAGGGTCACATATTTTCGGTAATGTTAAGGAGGTTGATAGAGAAATAAGAAATTCATTAATGAATAAGGAAAAATACGAATTGGGTGATA
This sequence comes from uncultured bacterium, assembly GCA_964343085.1. Taxonomy (GTDB): domain Bacteria; phylum Fidelibacterota; class Marinisomatia; order Marinisomatales; family UBA1611; genus CAZLPW01. The sequence continues at coordinate 2,240 of CAYFIF010000284.1, forward strand.
TGATTGGGTGGAGTGGTATAGAAAAAGAATATGAAATATTTCTAAAGGGTAAAAGAGG
>CAYFIF010000285.1:0-2285 GCA_964343085.1 uncultured bacterium
TTGATTGTACTAAACAAGGATAAAACCCCAATAAAAATCACAAACACAATCGATCTTATTGGAACAATGCCCCAAAGATAAATCGTCCGATTTGGAAATGTTATACCATAGGCAAGAATTATACCAAAGACAGCACCACTCGCACCAATTAATGGAATTAATGAGTTTGGAGAAATACAACCAGTTATTATTCCCGATCCAACACCAGTAATAAAATAATATTTTACAAAACCCTCTCGGCCCCAAAGACGCTCTAATTCAGTACCAAACATCCACAATACAAACATATTCATCAAAACATGCCAAGGATTTGAATCATGAAAAAAAAGATATGTGAAGGGTTGCCATAACATAAGGTCAGACCAAATTTGCTTTGGGACTAGCCCAAAAAGTCTCCAAAGATCACTGGAGACATTCGGACCAGAAATAGTCTGGAGCACATAAATTAGGAAGTTTACAGTTATCAAAACCTTAATAGCTTCTGAAAACAAACTGGAATTGTAGGAAAAGTTCCCTCTATTAGACTGAAATTGATAATTCATATTACCTTTAATATAATTAAATTTTTTATATAAAAAGTGTTTGAGAGTTTTTATTATTAGGCCCAAACATTAAACTAATCAATAAAAAGTATTTCTGTAATTAGAAAAAAATAGATCCGCCAAAAGAATTTCAAAAGAGTTTTTTTTTCAACAACTGTTTCGTTATTTCTATAGATTTTATTTTATGCAACCCTTCAAAATGATAGCATAATAAAATCCATAAATAATTGCTAACTATTTTATTATCTTCCTTTGAAATTTTTACTTCAAAAAATTGATCAATTTTTTTTTCAATTAAACCTTCCAATATCATACCGCTTTTTGGACCACCATACGGGTCGGGTAGTTTGACGCCTGGCAAATATCCTTTTTCAAGACTTGGTTTAAAACCTAAATGTGTTAGCAGAGAACACTCATAGAACCAAAACAACAAATTTGGATTATTCGGATTGTTATTATATGCTTTTAGAACATTTTTTAATATTTGAAACAACTCAGGATGTGGGTCTTCATCAATAATTGATTTTTCTGTTATTTCAAGTATAGTCATAGATAAGGATAACAACCGGATATTATTAAAAATGTTTTGCCAAGATTCAATGAAGCTTACATTAGAAACAAGGTATAGATTTGTGTTTCTTTTCTTATTATACATTATATCAATATAACTAAGCGGTTGGAAATATGAAACTTTTGAGCGCTTTTTGGATTTTGCACCCTTAACAATTAGACTAATTTTCCCACTTTTCATACTAAAACAACGCGATATTATACTCGTTTCACCATATGCTATTGATTTAAGTACGATTGCAGGCGTATTAATTATCATTTGGTTAAATTTTATTCAGGAGGTTTTTCTAATAAGCTTTAGCGTATATTACCTCATGCTTTGCCGGTTTTTTTGAAAAAACGCAATTTAAACCCGTTGGGCTTTCATCAAAAGGAATACAACGTATAGTTGCCTTCGTTTTTTCCTTAATAATCCTTTCCGTTTCATCAGTACCATCCCAACCACAGCGAATAAATCCTCCTTTTTTAATAATCTGTTTGAATTCTTCAAAAGATTTAACATTATAGGTATTAGTTTCTCTAAAATTAAGAGCTTGATCATATAAGTTTTTTTGAATTTTTTCTAAAACTTTAGGCACGGCTTTAATTAAAGCTGATATGGATAGATTTTCTTTAGTTCCTGTATCGCGTCTGGCCAAAACCAGGCTTTTGTTTTGTAAATCCCGGGGTCCAATTTCAAATCTAATCGGAACTCCTTTCATTTCCCAATCATTGAACTTAAAACCTGGAGAATTATCAGACCAATCAACATGAAACCGAATATTTATCTTTTTTAAGATTTCTTCTATGTTATTTATATAATTTTCAATGCTCTTTTTTTCTTTGTCCTTTTTATAGATCGGAACAACTACTATTTGGATTGGAGCAATCATTGGTGGTAGGCGAAGTCCTTTTTGATCACCATGAGTTAATACTACAGCACCAACAAGCCGAGTACTAATTCCCCAGCTAGTAGCCCAAACTAAATCCTCTTTATTGTCTTTAGTTTGAAATGTAACATTAAATGCTCTAGCAAAATTTTGTCCAAGATTATGTGAAGTCCCAGCTTGCAATGCTCTTTTATCACCCATCATAGCTTCAATACAATAAGTTTGTTCGGCCCCAGCAAATTTTTCTGAATCTGTTTTTATTCCCGTTATAACTGGAATTGCCAAATATTTTTCAGCTAGAATC
>CAYFIF010000286.1:0-2275 GCA_964343085.1 uncultured bacterium
CCCCAAAAGACCGCCTAACAGTCCCCCCAAAAAAACAAGGCCGGAGCCACTAAAAATCATTCCTCGGGGATCAATAATTACTCTATCAAAGTTCTCTATTAGATAATAGACTTTAGCACCAATCACGCCTCCAAGAGCAGCCCAAAAAACTATATCTGATGCAAGATTTTTATCATAGCCAGTTCTTTTTAAATCTTTTTCCAAAAGAAAGTAACAAGAGTAAAAAGCAACTACTAACATAAACCCAAAAGAATAGATTGCTAAATGAAATTCAAATCCAAAAATATTTATATTACCGAAATCAATGATAACAGGATACATTTAATATAATTCTCTTTCTTTTATTCCAAATTTTTATAATTGATTATAACAGCCGAAAACAAAAATATAATTAATACTGAAATTAATGACTCTAAAGAATATAATTTGTAACGTTTGATTGTTTTTCTTTCCTGAACATTGTTCAATCTATTATTGTTGGTCCTATTATCTCGATTTTCTTCTATTAACAATTGATCGACCTTATTTTTACCCTTTTTAATATAATTGATTATAATTTGATTCGAATCAAACTCAGTTATATTTTGTAAAATACTAAAATGGATTTTTGAATCATCAGTATTATTATTTATTGTGTTATCCAAACCAAAAACCTCTAGTTTTAAAGCACTTTCAGATTTTTGTATTTCAAATTCAAGCCTTTTTATTGGATCAGAGAATTTCATATTATATCTTGTTTGAAATATATTTTCTTTTTCTTCAGGTTTAACATTGATCATGAAAGCAAAACTTGCTTTTTCTTTTTTAAATTTAATCCAAGAACCATTGTTTTGATTATGAATTTTTTCAGGAAAGAATTCTATAGTTTCAGATTGATTAGTTTTAATTATAAATGCTGAGTCAGCTCCCTCTGGGAGTGAAAATGAAAAAAAATCTGAACTTGTCTCATATCCAGTACCTGTTATTAGCATTGTTACCATATTTTCTTTACCTTCAGGAATAATAGCAATACGTAAATTATCAACACCTTTCAGAGAACAGATTATAAAAAAAATAAAAAAAATTATATAATCTTTATATTTTTTATAAATCATTTTATTGTATTGTAATATTAGTAAAAACCATTAAATCATATATTGAATGAGCCCAGGCTGTAATTCCAAATCCCCTTATAAAGTATAAAGAACCTAATGCTATACCTGCAAAAAACCTTATAAGGAAAATATTAAATGAAAACCAATCACCATATTCTCCAATAAAATGAAATGATGAAAAAAGCGCAGCTGCAATAAACATTGCAACCCAATTTTTGATAACTCCTGACCATTGGAAAACAAAACCAAGAATAATAGAAATTAATGCAATTAATATTACCCTAAAAACAAGCTCTTCATATATTCCAGCACCTACAGCTAAAATTACTTGTTGAGTTATAAGTTTTGATTTACCCCCCAAAAATAAAAATAAATTATTAGACATTAAAGAATACATAAAAAGGTAAAGTAAAGTAGACCACAAAAGGCTTTCTATTATCATTATAAATAAATAATCAATTTTAAATATAATTGTATTCAAATATTTTTTATGAAAAGCTATCACTCCAATAATGCATAAAATAAAAAAAAGACCTAGACCATAAAAACCAAATATCCCAAATATTTCAAGTGTTTCCCTCATAAGAGCATCCGCTCCATTTCTGAGTGACATTAATTCATTCGTGTTAGTAAATATAATTCCTAATTCATAAATAAAAAAAAGAGGAAGGGTGAAGACCAAGCTATAAAGCGGTGTCTTGGTTGAAAAAAAATAATTTTGGAGATTATTTTTAATCTGAATCAACTTGTAAAACTGCCAATAGTGCTTCTTGAGGAACTTCTACTTTTCCAATCATTTTCATTCTTTTTTTACCTTTTTTCTGTTTCTCCCATAATTTTCTTTTCCTTGTAATATCGCCTCCATAACACTTTGCTGTTACGTTTTTCTTTAGAGCCCTAACAGTCGTTCTGGCAATAATTCTATTATCTAGAGATGCTTGAATGGCAACTTCAAACATTTGTCTTGGTATAAGTTCTTTAAGTTTACTACATAATGCTACACCTCGATGATATGCATCTTCAGAGTGGCAGATAGTTGATAAAGCATCAACAGACTCACCATGAATTAATATATCCAATTTACGCAAATTTCCTTTTTGAAATTCTTTGAATTCATAATCAAAAGAAGCATAACCACTTGAAATAGATTTCAATTTATCATAAAAATCAAAAATTATTTC
>CAYFIF010000287.1:0-2273 GCA_964343085.1 uncultured bacterium
ATAAAGCCGGCTAACTTACTTGATCCAATAATCTATAGTCAATGATAATTGATGAAATAGTATAATTAATTTTTAAAGATCAATCGAGGTTCAGAAAAATCAAAAAAATCTTCCGGATTATTAATAGAAATTTGATCATCAATATAATTTAAAAATAATTTTTTATTTGTCTTTTGTGTATCCATATATGATTTCCAAAATCCTCCTAAATATACCCCTAAGCCTAAAATTATTGGAGGAAATACATAATTAAAATAAGATGAATTGTGATCGATATTTGATGGAAGGTCATCATTGCCTTTAAGATTAATACTATTTGATCCAATTAACTCAAAATCTTGAAAAACTGGTACACTCAAGCTTTGGTGATTTAAATAACGACTTGAACCAGAAAGACTTGTGGTCTTTGACCAGTTTGTTGCTAAAAGAAAAAATCCTGCAGTTGCTAATATCCCTTGTCCATTGTTTATATCCTTAAGTAAAAATTGTCCTCCACCAGGCATAAAAAGACCTCCAATGCCAACTAAATATTTATTGTGAGTTCTAACATTTTGCACATTTTCTATAGATTGGAATATAGGCGAAATTAAATTTGAATAATGAGGATGATTAAATTTTGAATCTGCAGCAATAAATGTAGCTCGAGCATCTTCCCATTTTAGCTCTTTAAGAAACGCATAACCCCTGATCACCATAAGATAAGGATCATTGGTATCTTTAGTAAGTTTATAAACATTTTCTAATTCACCCAAAATAAGAGAGATATATATATTCCTAATTTTTGCAGCTCTAAAGGGAACACTATTTTTTTGTTCAGACTTAAGAATTCGATCATAATAACGATTTGCCAAATCATAATTTTTAACCTCTTCATAACTTCGAGCTATATTGTATAACATTACTGTATTTAATGAATCGTCAGGAAATCGATATATAAATTGAAAAGCAGTTAAAAGAAATCTTTCAAAGTGTCCTTCCTTATATAAAAAATCGCAAAATGAAATCATCTCATCTCTTTGAAAAGTAGTATAATTAGACCACTCATCTTTTATATCAAAGACTGAGGAATAGCCACCATCCGCGAATAAACGCGCTGAAAACAACCATATAAAAAAGGATAAAAGAATTATCCGCATAAAAAAATTCCCCCGCAGGATTACGGGGGAATTTAAGAAAAATTTTATATCAAGGTAAATACTATCGAATTAGAAGCATTTTCTTTCTTGATACAAAAGACTGACTCTTTAATTCATAAAAATAAATTCCAGATGATACAGGATTTTCTAACATATCCTTAGCATCCCATTCCATAGTATATCTTCCTGCAGGTAAAATCTCGCTAACTAAAGTTCTTACATTTTGGCCTAGCAAGTTATAAATATTGAGAGAAACAAATTCAGAACCTGAGGGAACATCAAAATTAATTTGCGTTGATGGATTAAATGGATTTGGGTAATTCTGCTTAAGAGCAAAAACTTCAGGAATTAAATCACTTTTCTCAGTTTTTGCTGTAGCTGTAGTAGTAGAAACACTAATAGGATTAGACTCACTAGGATAAGAACATACAACGTTTAACAACTCTGGATCGCTTGATGTGCCTGGGATATTAGCTAAGCCAAAATAAAAAGTAACCTGATCGGGTAAACTCGCTCCATCAACTAGCGAATATGTGACATGCAAAAGGTCTCCCTCCTGGCCATCACCATTTGTTCGGGCTCTAGCAGTACTGTAAGCTAAAACTTTCAAGTGATCATCTAAATAATTACCAAGCAAAGTCATTGTTCTAGGCACACCCTCTTCATCAGTTACATTTTCCAATTTTTCCCCTTTTGCATATCCATGATACTCAAGATCAGAATTATCATGATAAATATCAAGTTCCAAACCTCTAATTGGTTCATTATCAACTACACGGATAGTAAAAGTAAGTAAATTTCCATCTAAAGAGGCTCCATCAATAAAACCAAGACACACGCACAACCCTGTAGAAATTTCTTGTCCATAGGTTGGGTTAGGACTTCCATCAGGAAGCATTGTACGGTTATCTGTATGATAGGCGGAATCAGCGGGGCAATCAATATCCGCGTAGATGAAAGACAAAGCAAAAAACAATATAATAGTAAATAATCTTCTCATAATCTCTCCTTAGAGGCTCCTATATTACTCAAAAACTATAAGGTTTTGCAACTGCTCCCTTTAAATTTACTTTACAAGGGCTATTTTCTGTATGTGCCTATTATTTCCCGATACAACTTGTAAAAAATATACACCAG
>CAYFIF010000288.1:0-2248 GCA_964343085.1 uncultured bacterium
GGTACTGAAATCCAAGAGCTCGATTTTATAAAATCGGAAGTAATTGATAAAGTTATTAAACCAGTGCTTGATAGTTATGACATTAAATATAATAATAAATTTATTGTTAATGGGACAGGTAGGTTTGTTTATGGCGGTCCAGCTGCTGATACAGGTCTAACAGGAAGAAAAATTATTGTTGATACATACGGTGGATATGCTCCTCATGGAGGGGGTGCATTTTCTGGTAAGGATCCATCTAAAGTGGATCGAAGTGCTACCTACATGGCTAGGTATATAGCAAAAAATATTGTAGCAGCTGATATTTCAGAACGTTGCGAAGTTCAGTTATCCTATGGTATTGGGGTTGCGGAACCTACGTCATTTTATATTCGTACATTTGGTACTAGTGTAATAGATGATGATAAATTAACTAATATAGCTAGAGATATTTTTCCACTTAGGCCAGGTGAAATTATAAATCATTTAGATCTAAAAGCTCCAAGATACAAAGAAACCGCTGCGTATGGACATTTTGGTCGTGAATTAGAACAATTCACTTGGGAAAAAACTGATTTTATTGAAAATATTAAATCTAAAATTTAAAAGAAGGGTTTAAAATGTCTGAAATATCTATCAAACCAATAGTTGAATCACTACCTTACAAGATAAAAGATATTAAATTATCTGATGATGGTAGAAAAGCTATTGAAATTGCTGAAAAAGAGATGCCGGGATTAATGCAAACAAGAAAAAAATATGGTTCAGATAAACCATTAAAAAATAGGAAAATTACAGGGTCTCTTCATATGACTGTTGAGACAGCTGTTTTGATAGAAACTTTAGTTGAGTTAGGTGCTGATGTAAGGTGGGCAAGTTGCAATATTTTTTCTACCCAAGATCATGCTGCTGCAACAATTGCTAAATCAGGTACACCAGTTTATGCATGGAAAGGGGAAACTTTGGAAGAATATTGGTGGTGTACTTTGCAAGCATTAACTTTCCCAGATGGTAGTGGTCCAGATTTAATTGTCGATGATGGAGGAGATGCAACATTGTTAATTCACAAAGGTTACGAGTTAGAGAAATACTATTCGAAGTATAATTCTGTTCCAGAAATAACAACAGAGATTGAGGAGGAAGTTGTAATTGAAAACCTTCTAAGAGATGTTTTAAATAAAGATTCAAACCATTGGCATAAGGTTGTAAAAAAAATCATTGGTGTTTCTGAAGAAACTACAACTGGTGTGCATCGGCTTATGCAAATGGAAAAAGAAGGACATCTATTATTTCCGGCCTACAATGTTAATGATTCTGTTACAAAATCTAAGTTTGATAACATTTATGGTTGTAGAGAGTCTCTAGCAGATGGGTTAAAAAGAGCTTTAGATGTAATGGTTGCGGGTAAAACAGTTGTTGTTTGTGGTTATGGTGACGTTGGAAGGGGATGTGCACAGTCTATGAGAGGATATGGAGCAAGAGTTTTGATTACAGAAATTGATCCAATTTGCGCTTTGCAAGCAGCTATGGAAGGCTTCGAGGTTACAACTTTAGAGGAATCATTATCAGAGGGACATATTTTTGTTACAGCTACAGGTAATAAGGATGTTATCACTAGAGAGCACATGTATAGTATGCGTGATCAAGCAATTGTCTGTAACATTGGGCATTTTGATAATGAAATTCAAATCACTCCGATTAATAATGATTCAACTGTAAATAGAGAAATAATCAAACCTCAAGTTGACCGTTATACTTTTCCTAATGGCAATCAAATTTTTATTTTAGCAGAGGGACGCCTAGTTAATCTTGGATGCGCTACTGGACATCCAAGTTTTGTTATGTCAAATTCATTTACGAATCAGGTATTAGCACAAATTGCATTATCAAAAGATGCACCTGAAATAGGAGTATATGTATTGCCTAAAGAATTAGATGAAGAGGTGGCCCGCCTTCATTTGGATCATTTAGGAGCAAAGCTTACTATCCTGACAGACGATCAGGCTGATTATATTGGTGTATCAAAGGATGGCCCATACAAATCTGACCAATATCGATATTGATAAATAATATAATAAATAAAACAAAAAGCCCATATTTTTCATGGGCTTTTTTATTTTTGTTTATATCAAAATTATTCTACAAATTCAAGAGCGGAAGTCCAAGGTATTTGGCCATAAATGAAACATAATCTGAGGAAAATTACTTGTCTCAAATTTGAGAGACCAATTTACGCAATATTTGTACTGTTGCTAGTTTTGAATATTGC
>CAYFIF010000289.1:0-2247 GCA_964343085.1 uncultured bacterium
CAATTATAGATACTGGAAAAAACTTTTCAATTAAATTCAAATTTTTATCTCTAACACCCATTAGGACTGTTGGATCGATAGTTTTTATTTCAAGTATCTTTTCCATGAACCATTAATAATTGTAATTTTTCGACATATAATTTACCTATTCTTTATAGTTGAAATAAAAAATGAATATAAAACCAATATTTTTTTATCTTTTTTCCTTTTTAACATATTTCAGCTGTGTTATGTATAAACCAAAACCAAAAATAACAACCCAAAATTTTGATTTTCTTATTGAACAAGGAAATAAAAATTGGGCAAATAGAAATGATTCTATTGCGCTTGCTTTTGCTAACCACTTTATTGGTTTAGCTCATAAAAAACGTCCCGACAATTTTTCTATCGCAATTCTATATAGTCAAATTTTGTATACGCGAGGTCTTTTTTTCCCAAATCCAAACTCTAATGATTCTCTATTTCAATTAGGTCTAAATACAGCTAAAAATGCTGTTCTAAATCACCCTGATTTTATTCCAATCTATAATGAAGCACCAGGAGATACAAACTTTAAATTAATTTCAGCCTTAGCTCTTGCACCTCGCACTCTGGCCCCAGCGCTTTACTGGTGGGCGGCGAATAAATCCCATTATATTTTTAGTAAACCTGTAATTGAGCGGTTAGATAATCGTGAAGTTTTAGAAGTTTTACTTCATAGAATTATTGCCATCGATCCTGATTATTATTTTAGTGGTGCTTATAGAATTTTTGGGATGTTTTATTCTCGCATACCTGGAGTTGAGTTAGAACAATCAAATCAATATTTTTCACAAACTTTATCTCAACACCCAATGTTTCTGGGAAATAAAGTATTAATGGCAGAATATTACCACCAAAAAAAAGGGAACAGAGAACAATTTTTTGAATTACTTAATGAGGTGATTGATTCAGATATAAATTTGCTACCAGAAGCTATACCTGAAAACATATACTATAAACAAAGAGCAAAATACTTAATTAGTATGATGCCAACACTTTTTGAATAAAAAATCCTAAATATTTATCAAAAAAAGGAGATAAATTAATGAAAAAATTGCTGTGCCTTTTATTTACTATTTTTTTATACGGAGACCAGTCAGACCCATTAATTCAAGCTTCAGCTGCGATTAATTCTGGCTTATACGAAAATGCTTTAAAACATGTCGCTGAAGCTCAAAAATTAGACCCCTCTAATCCTGATGTGTATAGAATGAAAGCGCTACTACATGAATCACTTGGAGAATCAAAAAAAGCAATTAGAGCTTGGGAGAAGTGCATTAAATATTCTAAGGATAAAACAATTATATCAGAAGCAAAAATTCACTTAAAAAACTTAAAATATGAAAAATAATTTAAATTTCATCTTCCTGGTTTATTTTGCTTATAGCTGTTATAATAATCCGGCTATAAAATCCAATTATAATTTTAGTAATGTTAAATCTATTGAAATCAATGCAATTGAAGATCACCCCAACCTTCGAGGATCTGGATCAATGATTTCCAACATAATATCCCATAGTTTTCTCAAATTTGGCTTTGATGTAAATCAATCAAAAGATGAGAATCAATTTATATCTTTAGGAAATGGAAATAGAATCCTTGTACTTTCTTGCATAATTACTGATTTTACAGATTCCGAATTATTAATTGTTCCATATAAATATGAAAATAGAGGATATACTGAAACAGTGTTAAATCAATCAACTGATTCAAAAAAAAATAAAAAAAATACTGATGTGCTCACTACAACCTCTACTAAAACACATGGCGGTAGTATTACTGAAGGAAATAAAATTGAGTATTCAAGAGCAAAAGTAGGGATTATATTTACAATGAAAGATAAATTGACCGGGGATTTAGTTTGGTCAAATTCATATTGGTACAGTGGCCTTGAGCTTCATAAAACTGTAGAATCTTGCATTAAGCAAGGAATAAATCAGTTAGAACGGTTATTTGATTAATTTAATCCTAAATTAGCTTTTTATTTCAATCCCCAAATCTGATAATTGTTTTTTATCAACAAAGTTTGGACTTTTATCCATTAAGGATGTAGCAGATGTCGTTTTTGGAAATGCAATAACATCCCTTATATTCTCTGTGCCAGAAAGCAACATTACAAGCCTATCAAAACCAAATGCTATACCTCCATGTGGGGGCGCACCATATTTAAGAGCATCTACCAAAAATCCAAATTTTTCTACGGCTTCTTCATGATCCAAACCAAGC
>CAYFIF010000290.1:0-2195 GCA_964343085.1 uncultured bacterium
TTGGTTCATGTACTAACTCCTCATATGAAGATATTTCTCGTGCTGCCTCAGTTGCGAAACAAGCTTATGATGCAGGTTTGAAAACACAAGCATCATTTACTGTTACGCCAGGATCTGAGCAAGTGAGATTTACTGTTAAGCGTGATGGATATCTAGATATTTTTGAAAAAATGGATGCAAATGTTTTTGCAAATGCTTGTGGCCCATGCATAGGTCAATGGAATCGTACAGGATCTGAAAAAAATGAGAAAAATACTATAGTCCACTCATTTAATAGAAATTTTTCAAAAAGAGCTGATGGAAATCCTAATACATACGCATTTGTTGGCTCTCCAGAGATAGTTACTGCATTAGCTATTTCTGGAGATCTTACTTTTAATCCAATGAAGGATTACTTACTAAATAAAGATGGTGAGAAGTTTAGATTTACAGAGCCTAAAGGCTATGATCTGCCACCAGATGGTTTTGCAGTTGAAGATTTATGTTATAAGCCTCCACTAATTGATGGTGCTGATATTAAGATAGAAGTAGATTCAAATTCTGATAGATTACAATTGCTCGATCCCTTTCCAAAGTGGGATGGGACTAATATAAAGAATATGAAACTTCTTATTAAAACAAAGGGTAAATGCACGACAGATCATATATCAATGGCTGGGCCATGGTTAAAATATAGAGGCCATTTAGATAATATATCAGATAATATGTTGATTGGTGCAATTAACTTTTTTAATGGTCAGACAAATTTAGTAAAAAATCAAATAAATAATATATATGGTCCAGTTCCTGAAGTACAGCGCAATTATAAAAAAGAAAATATAAATACAATTGTTGTAGGCGATGAGAACTATGGTGAAGGATCTTCTCGCGAGCATGCAGCAATGGAGCCAAGATATCTGGGTGTAAAAGTTATTTTAGTTAAATCATATGCGAGAATTCATGAAACAAATTTAAAAAAACAAGGGATGCTTGCACTAACTTTTGTAAATCCTGAAGATTATGATATTATTTTAGAAGACGATACATTTGAAATAACAAATTTGGTAGAATTTGCGCCGAAAAAAAATCTTTATATGACTGTAAGGCATATTGATGGAGCAACTGACATAATCCAGTGTAATCATACATATAATGAAACACAGATTGAATGGTTTAAAGCAGGTTCTGCTCTTAATCTAATTCGAAAAACTAATTAATACTACTTTATTAGTGAAAATATTAGTATCTGATCCAATTACTGAAGAAGGCCTAGGTATTCTTGAAAATGCTGGCCTTTATATAAAATATCTTCCTGATGCATCTCAATCTGAAAAAGAAAATGCTGCGAAAAATGTCCATGGCTGGATTATTCGAAGTGGAACCAAGATTACTTCCAAAGGTTTAGATTTAGCAAAAAATTTAATGGTGATTGGAAGAGCTGGAGTTGGAGTTGATAATATTGATTTAAATGCGGCTACAAGGAGAGGAGTTGTTGTAATGAATACTCCCGATGCAAATACCATCTCAGCAGCAGAACATACAATTACATTAATGTTGTCCCTATCGCGAAATATTTACCAAGGACATCATAGTTTGAGAAATGGTAATTGGGATAGGAATAAGCTTGTTGGCACTGAAATTAGTGGAAAAATTTTAGGAGTCATAGGTTTGGGAAAAATTGGAAAAGAAGTCATAAAAAGATGCCAATCGTTCAATATGAAAGTAATAGTATACGATCCTTATGTAAATCAAAAAATTTATGAAGGCCAAAAAATTCAGTTTGTTGATTTTGATGACCTTTTATCTAAATCTGATTATATAACCATTCATATTCCATTAAGCCCAGATACTAAAAATTTATTTAATTATGATAGATTATTATTAATGAAACCTACTGCAAGAATCATAAACGTAGCACGCGGGGGTATTATTAATGAAAATGATTTGTCTAAAGCTTTAAAAAATAAAATTATCGCTGGAGCAGCAATTGATGTTTTTGAAAAAGAGCCTATTGATAATAGGCATCCCTTTATGGGAATAGAAAATATTTTATTTACACCTCATCTGGGTGCTTCAACTCAAGAAGCAAAAGCTAGTGTAAGTAAAATCATATGTGCTCAATTAAGTGATTATTTGATAAATGATGAATTATCAAATGCAATTAATATGCCTATAAAAAACTTAGAATTGCTAAAGGATATCCAACCATATTTAGA
>CAYFIF010000291.1:0-2182 GCA_964343085.1 uncultured bacterium
TCTTCTGAATACAAGAAACTGAAAATAAAAAAAACTTTAACTAATATTTTATATATTCTGGTAACCATAATGAACACAATAAGGCGAGATTGAATTTCGCTGAATCTTATAAAGAAGGCAAGAACTAGATTAAATCAATAATATTATTTTAACAACGTAATCTTTTGTAAATACCATTTGTCTTTAACCAAAACTCTTATAAAATAAATACCAGATGCTTGTTTAGAGCCATCCCAGCTTAAGCTGTATTTCGAAATTTCAGTATCTCCATTTTGAAGAACTGAAACAGTCTTCCCCACCAAATCTATAATTTCTACTTTAACAGCAACTCGAGCGTGTGATTCTAGATTAATGAATACTACCGGGTTAAAAGGATTAGGATAAGCATTAGAAATGTAGAATTTATCAACAGGTTCTATGGATGATACCGAACTAGTAGCAAATTCAAAATTGATAGCATCCATAACATTCACTATCCCATATCCTTTAACAGTATCAGGACTAGAGTTGATTGAAGCGGTTGATAATATCGCATGCCTCACTTGCATTGCAGTCCAATCCGGTCTTGCACTCATTATTATAGCGGCTGCACCACTTACTAAAGGGCAGGAAGCAGATGTCCCACTATAAATAGTTGAAATGTTATCTTGACTGCCTACTTGTACACCAACCACTCCAACTCCCATAGCACATACTTCTGGCTTAACTCTGCCATCATAAGATGGGCCTCTTGAACTAAAATAAGCAATCTCGCCTGAGCTATTTACTGCCCCAACCGAAATAACTGAATCTGCATCTGCAGGGGCTGAGATATAATGTTCCAGAGGTATCTGACAAGGGTCCTCATTGGGCGGTGAACTTCCCCAGTTGCCAGCCGAAGTTACGCAAAGCATCCCAAGACTCGATGCTATATCCACGCCAATAGTAGTTATTGCCGTATTCCCATCCATATCACAATATGAATACCAGTCAAGGTAACCTAGAGAAGATGAGCTTATATCGGCACCAAGTGCTTCTCCCCATTCTAAAGCTTCCACATAATTATCTTCCTCCAATTGACTTTCATCAGAGACGTCTTCTGTCTTAGCAAGTAAATATTCCGACTTAAAAGCCGGGCCAATTACCCCTCCCGGTAGATAGCCTCCTATTATGCTGAGCATTGCTGTTCCATGATTAATCTGTTGAGAATTATCTTGACCGATTTCGTTATAGGTAATGCTGTCATCATTAATAAAATCATATTGGTCTATAACATAAAGTGAATCAAAAGCTGAATGTTCCAATAGATATCCAGTATCTAAAAGCAACACACGAACGCCTTGTCCTAAATAGCCACCCTGATGGGCTGTGTGAGCATTAATCTGTTCAATTTGAGTTTGAGAATATCCATAATCTAGATCTCGAGACTCTGAATTATTTTTAAAAACTGCTCCCTTATCCTTATATAAGACTTCTTTTTTCTTAATATATCTGTAAACTGGCTCGATTTTTTTTACAAAGTCATAATTAATTATAATATTCAATTTATCTATACTCGTTTCTACTGAAACAGCATTAAGCCATCTGCTTTTACTTTTTATATGTATGCCTAAGTTTTTAATAGCCTTTAGATATATTGAGCTAATGTCTTTATCATACCAATCTGCTTTTGATGAGATCTTATTTTTTTTTCTCCTTTGGAGCGCTCGATCAGAAATAAAAGCTAATGATGAAGATTCTTTATCATTAAAATAAATCCATACTCTATAGTTATTTCCCCTTTTACCAGGCTTTAAATATATATCGCTCAGCTTTCCCAATAAAATAGCCGGTAGTATTATGATTAAAACTATTTTTTTCACTAAAAACTCATTATTTGATCTATGATATAAATTATATCAAATATATTTACAATCCCGTTACTATCTAAGTCATATAAATAAATTAATGACGAATCTAAATTCCCGGATTGAACTATATCTGAAAGAAAAATTAGATCAAAAATATCTATAAAAAAGTCCATATTGATATCACCAGAAACAATATTTGAATAACCTGAAATTGCAAAATCATCGATGAAAAACCCATCTGCATTTTCATAATTATCTGAAGTAAACATAAATCTAAATTTTGTTGGGGACAAGTCACCTATTTGCTTAAGATTAATATTTTCTTCCACCCAACCATCAGAAGTTCCGTGATA
>CAYFIF010000292.1:0-2142 GCA_964343085.1 uncultured bacterium
AAAATAATAAAAGATCACGGTTTAACTGAAATCAATGATATCGGAAAATTAATGGCCCTAGTTATGAAGCATGGGGAAGATGCAATTGATGGAAAAGTTGCAAATAAATTTGCACAGGAATTACTTTTATAGATGTCATGGTTCTTGGATTTATTAGCTATTTTTTTTATTTCTATAGTTGGTTTCAGTGGATTTAAAAATGGTATTATCGAAGAAATGGGTCGTTTGATTGGATTAATAGTAGCCTTAGTTATCACTATTAACCTTAGCCCAAGTTTATCCGGACTAGTAACCAAAATGATTTCATTTAACCAATCATTTTCGTACCCAATATCATTTACAATAATTTTTTCGTGCGTACTGATATTTTTTCGTCTACTAACAAAGTTAGTTCATATTGCATTTCTTTCAAGAAGTAATCAATGGGCAAATAAATTTCTGGGTTTTGTATTCGGCTCAATTAAAGGAGTTTTCATAATAATTACATTTACCTGGTTCTTATCTATTCTTCCTTTAAAAAATTGGAATCAAATCATAGTAAAAAACTCTCTGATTGCTCAAAAATGCAACATGTTTAGAACAGAGCTAATAAAATTTTTCAACCTGCATGATCCAATAGTCGAGACTGAATCATATATTATTGAACTAACACAGCCATAATGCCGCAAATAAATCAAAATATCATAGAAAAAGTACGTCAAAGTTCAGATATTTTAGAAGTTGTAGGCAAATATGTAAATCTAAAACAAAAGGGCAATAATTATTTCGGTCTTTGTCCTTTTCACAATGAAAAAACAGGTTCGTTTAGTGTCGCCCCACAAAAGCAGATATACCATTGTTTTGGTTGTGGTTCTGGAGGAAATGTATTTTCATTTTTGATGAATTATCAAAAAATATCTTTCCCTGAATCAGTTAAAATGCTGGCAGAACAGTATAATATTCCAATAAAAATTTCTGAAAATAATCGTAGACCTGAAATATTTACGATATTACAGAATCTAAACTCAGATGCTGCGAATCTTTATCAGTCTAATCTTTTTTCTGATCATGGGAAAGAAGCTCTAAAATATTTACATGATAGAGGCCTATCCGATACAACAATAAAAAAATTCCAAATAGGTTTTGCTATTGATAGCTGGGACCAACTAGTAAAATATTTTAATAAGAAAAAAATAAAAAAGGATTATCTCGTCAAAGCCGGTTTAGTCTCAGAAACTAAAAAAGGAGTATTTGACAGATTTAGATCAAGAATAATGTTTCCTATATTTGATTTAGGTGGTAGTATAATCGCCTTTGGTGGAAGAGCTTTCCAAAATAATGACAGCGCAAAATATCTGAATTCACCTGAAACATTGTTATACAAAAAAAGCAGGGTTTTTTATGGTCTGAATTTTACTAGAAACTTAATCCGTAAAACAGAGTATGCTATTCTTGTTGAAGGATATACTGATTTTCTCCAGCTATATCAAGCCGGATTTGAAAATGCTATATCAGTTTCAGGAACAGCGCTAACAGAGCAACATGCAAAAATATTGTTTTCATTAACCAAGAAAGTAATTCTACTTTACGATTCAGATTCTGCAGGCGCTAATGCAACTATACGAGCAGGGTGGGTGCTTTTACGTACTGGCATAGATCCTTTAATCGTTCAACCACCTGAAAATAAAGATCCTGACGACTGGGTTAAAGAAGACGGCCGAGAGCCTCTATCTTTAGCATTAAAAAGCCCACAACAATTTATCAAATTTCACATTTCTTTTTTTAATGCAAAAAATCTACAAGTAACAGAGCGACGGCAATATATTTATTCAATAAGTAATGAACTAAATTCAATTAGTGATGATATCATCCGTGGTGATATAATTAGAACTCTTTCTCAAACCTTATTAGTAGATGAAAAATATTTTTTAAAGCAATCAGCCTATTTTAAGAAACAAAAACTACCAAATAAATCTGAAAATATTGAGGTGCCTAATAAATTGATTTTCTCATCAATCGAGGAAAGAGCACAGGTTGAATTAATCAGAATTATGGCTCATTCTAATCAAAATAATCTTGAAAATTTAAAAAAAAATATTTCTATCGATTATTTTACTCATCCACTATTAAATAAAATTGTAAAATATATTTTAAAAAACAAAA
>CAYFIF010000293.1:0-2130 GCA_964343085.1 uncultured bacterium
AGTAGGGCTTTATTATATCAATATCGGCGGATGCGGCTATGCTAAATGATTTTAAAAAGCTATTCAACTCCTCATAATCGCCTTTCCAGGTTTTAGAAAAATCTATAATGCTTTTATGATGCTCACTAATAATATTCTTTGGTTTGATGTTTGAACTTTGTTTGATAATAATATCCAAATTTATTTTGTCTATATAATTTACTATCTTAAAGATATATATATAAAAATTTGCTTTTAGATTATATAATTTATTGGATCCATAAATTAAATTGTCATTTATAAAGAATTATAGAATATTAGATTTTTAATTTTTAGTTTGATATAGGCCATGAATATTGTTCACAAAAAAATAAAGAATATATCCATAATTATTATGGCCTGTTTCTATATTTTTGTAGGATTTCATCATTTTATTAATCCACAGTGGTATGTGCAAATAGTGCCACCGCCATTACCTTTTAAATTGGTCTTGGTCTATGTAAGTGGATTTTTTGAAATTTTTTTTGGATTTCTTTTGTTTTATAAAAGTAAGCGTGTTTTAGCAGGATGGGGATTAATACTTTTATTAGTCGCCGTTTATCCGGCAAATATATATCTGGCACTAACAAATGGAGCTGCCATGAATACTACACCCTTTATTGCGTGGGCGAGATTACCTTTTCAGTTTGTATTTATTGGGCTTGCCTATTGGCATACGAGAGCTGATTATTAATTAATTTTTTGTTTAGTAAGATCAATTTTTTCTATGTACGATGATAAGTAGATTCGACAATGGCTAGAGTACTAATTATTTCTGCAACTAGAGGCAATAATCTCGATCTTTCACATAAAGTTGGTGAGCTGTTATCCTGTGAAAAGAAAATTGTTGTGTTGGAGGATTTTCCGATGCCTGTTTATAATCCCGATCTAGAAACTTCTGATTTCTCTAATATAAAAATTCTTTGTCAGGATTTTATTGATTCGGACGGTCTAATATTCTGCGCTCCTGAGTATAATGGTGGTTCTCCTCCTATTTTAACTAATACTATTACCTGGTTATCTGTCTCTACTTCAAACTGGAGAGATGCTTTCTTAAATAAAAAGGCATTAATTGCTACTCACAGTGGGGGTGCAGGTTTTAGATTTTTATCTACATTTAGGATTCAGCTGGAGCACCTTGGAACGATAGTATATCCTAGGAATATTATTGTCAATCGTAGCCAGGCGTTTAACAAGGAGTCTTCGCAAAAAATTTTGAAAGGATTTTTGGATCTTATATAATCGATTTACTAGAGAATTTTTTTGCTTGGTGACTAAATTTTAATTAAAGGAAAGGATAGACAATGAAAAAAATAATTATTCTTATTTGTTTTTCATTTTTAATTAGCTGTGGTTCAAACTCAGATAACTTTAGTGATAATGATTTTATCAAATTATATCAGAAAGAAATATGTGATAAGTACTCCTTATATGCTAATACAAAAAATTTAAGTGGTAGCCTGTCTCTTTATGCAGAAGATGCCATAGTTAATAACAATGCCGTTGAGCCAATTTCTGGTCAGGAAAAAATTAAACAGAGTTTTGTAGAGTGGTATGAGAACGCTGAAACCATTAATCACAGTGCAAGGGTAATATCGGCAAAAGTATTTGGTGATGAGGCATTTGCTTATGGTGTGTGGAGAGTTCAGCAGGTAATGAAGGATGGCACTAGCTCTGATGAAACGGGTCACTGGTCTACTCACAATAAGAAAATTGGAGATACATGGAAGATGACCATTGACCATACAAATGATGCTGCTTTTTATGAGTCCCGAAGGAACCAATAGTATTATGAGATACTAAAATTTTGGCTCTAGTAGTTTGAGAGAGCGGCTTTCATTGGCATGATTTATTCAGTGTGCCAGAATATGGTATTGACAGGTGCTTAAATATTAAGTCGATGAGATGTTTACATTATTTTATTTTCTTCCTCCTATCTAGTTCCTTAGCTGCAAAGGATAGAGGCTTATATAAGATTGACCATTTAGAGCCTCCTTTCTGGTGGGCTGGTATGATAGATAGCTCCTTGCAGCTAATGGTTCACGGTCAAAATATTTCAGATCTTGAGCCTGTGCTAGACCATAAGGGTGTTAGAATCAGTGGTGTTCATAG
>CAYFIF010000294.1:0-2112 GCA_964343085.1 uncultured bacterium
TGTCGATGCCCTTGGAACACTCAGACTACTTGAGGCTATCCGCTTTCTTAGCCTTGAAAAAAAATCTCGCCTTTATCAAGCCTCATCATCTGAACTATTTGGTTTGACCCAAGAGTCCCCTCAAAATGAAAATACTCCTTTTTACCCAAGGTCACCGTATGCCGTGGCAAAATTATATGGATATTGGATTATTGTAAATTATAGGGAGGCATATAATTTATTTGCTTGCAATGGGATTCTTTTTAATCACGAATCACCAAGAAGAGGGAAGACTTTTGTAACCAGAAAGATTACTCAAGCTGCTTGTAGGATAAAACAAGGATTGCAATCGTATTTATTGCTTGGAAATTTAGATTCAAAAAGAGATTGGGGTTATGCACCTGAGTATTGTGAAGGTATGTGGCTCATGTTACAACAAGACAAGGCCCAGGATTATGTGTTATCTACAGGAAAGACCAACACTGTCAGGAAATTTGTTGAGTTAACCTTTAAGGAGTTGGGTATAGAAATTTTTTGGGAAGGTAAGGGTGAAAATGAAATTGGTAGAAACTCTGAGAATGGTAAAGGAATAGTCAAGATTGATAAAAAATATTATAGGCCAACGGAAGTAGATTTACTTATTGGAGATTCAACAAAAGCAAAGAAAGAATTGGGTTGGGAGTCAAAAACGGATCTTAATGATTTAATAAAGATCATGGTAAAAGCGGATTTAAAAAAAATGAATCAAATAATTAGTAGTGGATAGTAATTCAAAAATTTTTGTTGCAGGTCACAGGGGTCTTGTCGGTTCTTCAATCATCCGGAAACTTAAAAAATTAAAGTACAATAATATTATTACAAAAACTCGTGAAGAATTAGATTTAAAAAACCAGATAGATACCAAGAAATTCTTTCAGATAGAAAAACCCGAATATGTTATTGTTGCAGCAGCGAAAGTTGGAGGGATTCTAGCAAATAGTTCATATCCGGCTTATTTTTTGTATGATAATTTATTGATCCAGAATAATCTCATTCATTTCTCTTATAAGTCTGGGGTTAATAAATTACTTTTTCTGGGTTCAGCGTGTATTTATCCAAAATATGCAGTCCAACCTATAAAAGAGAGCGAACTTTTAACCGGAAAATTAGAGCCAACAAATGAATGGTATTCAATAGCAAAAATTGCTGGCATTAAATTATGTCAAAGTTACTATCAACAGTACGGTAAAAACTTTATATCATTAATGCCTAATAATCTTTATGGTCGAAATGATAATTTTGATCTTAAAACTTCCCATGTATTACCTGCTCTATTAAGAAAATTTCATGAGGCTAAATTAAACTCAGATAAAAAAGTATCAATTTGGGGTACCGGTGATCCATTAAGAGAATTTTTGCATGTAGATGATTTGGCTGATGCTATAATTTTTGTTTTACAAAGCATCGAATCAGTTGATGTTTATGATTTGGGTATATCTCATGTTAATGTTGGATCAGGAGAAGAAATTTCAATCAAGGATTTAGCTGTAATGATCAGTGAAATTATTGGATACTCTGGAGAACTAGAATTTGATATTTCAAAACCGGACGGGACGCCTAGGAAGCTATTAGATAATTCATTTTTATCTAATAGAGGTTGGCGTCCAAAAATATCTTTAAAGGAAGGAATTGAAAAACTTTATTTATGGTACAAGGATAATATTCAGAATTTATAGGAGATTTAATGAAAGGTTTAGCTAATTATTGCTGATTAAAAATTTATGCCTTTTACATAAGTCGATTTAAAAATAAAACCAAAATCAATTTTTATTTTTTATTGATATAAAACTTTCATAAAATGCCCTTATTACAATTATTCTTTATATAACCAAGATTATTTAGTTAAACATGATAGCACAGCGTTATTACCCATATTATAGATTAGGATATACTCTCTCTGATATAGTTCTCCTTTTTTTAGTATATCACTTTACCTACGCATACACCTTTGATAAGGTTCCTCGAATCGGTTTTGGAGATGGGCTGCTTCTTGCAATCACTGCAACAATCTGGGCTTTTGTTGCACTAGCTGTTGGCTTGAATGATATACGTAGGGAGGAGGCTATTGAGGATTATATTAAAGAGTTTTTCTTT
>CAYFIF010000295.1:0-2090 GCA_964343085.1 uncultured bacterium
GTGTTTCCCAACGAGTTAGGCTCGATGTTATCTTATCAATTTGAGAGTCAGAAAGTTTTATAAACTTTATTTCATCTTTTCTTGAATCTCTCATCTGTTTTATATACCAATCAGTATTTAAAAGACTTAAGTTAACAACTGAGACATCAGTCCTAAGACCCTCTACTTCCTGTAAATACCATAGGGGGAAAGTATCATTATCACCATTAGTAAATATTATACCATTTGGTCCACAGGATTGCAAAATATTATAACTATAATCCCAAGCCACAAAATTCCCCGATCTATTATGAGAATGATAATTTGCATTAAGCATTACTCCTGGAATAAAAACCAATTGCAACAAAAGCCCTATCACTACCATACGTTTCCCCAGCTCAGGCTGTTCAAAATATTCTTTTATTTTATCCAAAATTGCACATGCCCCAATCCCAGCCCAAATTGAAAAGGCAAAAAAACTTCCTACATAAGAATAATCTCTTTCTCTTGGTTGAGGATTATCTTGGTTCAAATAAATTATGATAGCATACCCAGTCATTATGAATAATGTCAAAACAGAAAAAGCCATTCTCTGGTCTTTATATCCATGATAAAACATACCCAAGAGACCTAAAACTAATGCCAGTGGTAAACCAAATTGCGTCCAGTCAACACCATCCTGTGTACTATTAGCTCCCATAGCTGTAACATATGGCTCAGTTGCTGGCCCCCGACCAGCAAACTGCCAAAGAAAATAACGGTTATACATTTTTCGAATTTGATAGTTCAAAAAGAAATCCCACTGCTTTCCTTTATTGTATGAACGATACCGCTTTTTTTGAAGGGAAGAATAATTGTTTCCTTGTTCAGGCCTGCCTACTACCTCATGAATTGGTGGGATTCCCTTGTATCTTCTGGGGAAAACACCCACACTACCATATTGCTCTCTTTCTAAGTAAGATATAAAAGCCTCAATTGTTTCGGGATCATTTTCATCTATGCCTGGATCTTGATTTGAACGAATAAAAATCAATGCATAAGTAGAGTAACCAACTAAAACCAATACCATGGAGGTTAGAGCAACTGACATAAGTCTTTCTTTATTATAAATGGCCCATACCATTCCAAAAAAGACTGAAGAAATTAGTATTATAGTGCCACCTACGCCTATCGCACTAGCCGCAATTTTGGGTAGCCCTTTTATTATTCCATTATGAATTATTAAAAAAACAAATCCAGTAAGAACAACTGTAATTGTAAAAGATCTCCACTCAAACCTATATTTTCTAAAATATATAATTAAAGCGATAAAAGGAAGAGTAAGCAAGTTTAATAAATGCAGTCCTGTAGCCAACCCAATCATGTAGGCGATTATCAAAATATATCTTTCGTGTCCCCTTTCATCTGCTTTTTCAGACCACTTCAAAATTAGCCAAACAACGATCGCAGTAAAAAACGTACTCATAGCGTACACTTCAGCCTCTACCGCATTGAACCAGTGACTATCCGTAAAAGCAAATACTAAAGACCCGACAGCAGCAGAACCAAATGCAATTGTTGCTTCAAAGGTGTTAGTAATTTCCCCCTTCCAATGATTAATAACCTGCACTATAATTAGATACAAGAACATGACAGCAAATGCGCTAACCAAAGGAGATAATACATTTACCCTAAATGCAATATCAGGGCTAAAGGGAAACATTGATATAATCCTTCCTAATAGTAAAAACAAGGGGCTCCCTGGTGGATGAGGAACTCCAAGCCTATAGGCAACGGCGATAAACTCACCACAATCCCAATAAGAAACACTTGGTGCCATAGTAGAAAAATAAACCATGAAAGACACCAAAAACATTACGCCAGCTAAAAGTCGGTTCACGCGAATATAATCTTGATTTGCCATTATTTAGATTTTGATTTTAAAATTGAACAATTAAATAAAATTATAAGGTTTCTTTCATGAATATTATGAATTAAAAATAAATATATACAGCCCACTAATTTAATTCCCATTAATATTAGTAAAAATAAAGAATCAACTAGAAACCATTAATCCCTTAATAAGGTGTTTATACTCAGTGTTAAGTATTTTACAAATTATTTTATTTTTT
>CAYFIF010000296.1:0-2088 GCA_964343085.1 uncultured bacterium
CGTGTCTACTGGAAATGCTGCAAATCCAAAAGCTTGAGACATAACAACACTTGATGTTTTGTGTCCAACTCCAGGTAGCATCTCAAGATCATTGAAATTTCTAGGGACTTTCCCTTCGAATTTCTCTTCAATTATTTTTGAAGAAAGGAAAATATGCCTTGCCTTTGTTTTGCTTAGCCCAATAGGTTTTATTATTGAATATATGAAAAAGTCATTAATAGCTTAATATGAATCCTCGTGTTAGGTTTGCTCCGAGTCCTACAGGAGAACCGCACCTAGGCTTTGCTAGGACAGCTTTATATAATTATTTATTTGCACGTAATAAAGGAGGGGATTTTCTTCTAAGAATTGAAGATACTGATCTTGAAAGGTCAAAAAAAGAGCATATAGATCAAATAACAAACTCTATGGAATGGCTAGGTCTTAAATGGGATGAGGAAATTGTATTTCAGTCAGGTAGAAAAAATAACTATGAAAAATATTCCAGATTTTTACTTGATTCAGGAAAGGCATATCGCTGCTTCGCCTCTAAGAAACAATTGGGGAAAATACGCGAAGAGACTGGTTCATATCATTATAATGGTATGTGGAGAAATCGGAGCAATAAAGAAATTAATCAAGAGTTGGAAAAAGGAACTCCATTCACTATTAGATTAAAGACTCCAAACAGTGGGGTCGTCAATTTTAAGGATATGATATATGGTGATATCATTGTTTCAAACACTGAGATAGATGATTTTATAATTGTTCGTTCAGATGGAAGCCATGTTTATAATTTTACAAATGTCATTGATGATCAATATATGAGAATCAATTATGTAATTCGTGGTGAAGATCATATATCAAATACACCAAAACAAATTCAAATTTATAAAGCAATGGAATGGGATATACCAACGTTTGCGCATTTGCCTATGATATTAGGTGATGATAAAAAAAGATTAAGTAAAAGGCATGGTGCAAAGAGCGTTCTATCTTACAGAGAGGAAGGTATTCAGTCGGAAGCTTTGCTTAATTACTTAGCACTTTTGGGCTGGAATCCAGGTACTAGTGAGGAGATAATGGATTTATCACGGTTAGTTAAAAAGTTTAATCTTAACAGAGTACAGAAGAAAAGTGCGATTTTTGATCAACAAAAATTAAATTGGATTAGTTCACAACACCTTGGGATGCAAAAAGATAATGAGATATTAAAATCGATTAGAGTTTTTAACCCAGATTGGGGATTAGATCAAAGTGATGATTATTGCATTAAAGTAATAAATGTTATGGTACCTCGATCTAAATCTATAAGAGATCTCATAGAAAAATCTGATTATTGTTTTCATGCCCCTAAAATTTTTTCAGATGATCATATAAGAAAAATATGGGGAAAATCCACTCAATCAATTATTGAGGAGCTAATTGAAATTTTTATAAAAGAATCCGATTGGGAAAAAGATACCATTGAAAAAATAGTTAAAAACTATATTGAAAGAACTGAATGTAGTTTTGCTCAAGTTATGAAACCAATGAGGCTTGCGCTATGCGGTAGTCTTGGAGGTCCATCGTTATTTATATTTATGGAATTATTAGGAAAGAATCATTCAATCGATCGTTTAAAAAGTGCAATAAAAAACATAAAATTAAATGAAAAAGAGTGAACTAGAAGAACGAAATTTTATTCAAAAAATAATAGATAATGATAACCAAACCGGGAAATGGGGTAAAAGGGTGCACACTCGCTTTCCTCCTGAACCAAATGGTTATTTACATATTGGGCATGCAAAATCTATTTGTTTAAACTTTGGAATTGCGGAACAAAATAATGGGAGGTGTAATCTTCGTTTTGATGATACCAACCCGATTAAGGAGGAGGTCGAATATGTTAAGGCAATAATTGATGATATTAAGTGGTTAGGATTTAAGTGGGGTAAAAAACCACTTTATGCTTCTGATTATTTTAAACAAATGCACGAGTATGCAGTTCAATTGATATTAAAAGGGAAGGCTTTTGTTTGTGATCAGAGCTCAGAAGAGATAAAGAAGTGTCGTGGGACACTTAGCGACCCGGGTGTAGAGAGTCCTTTTCGCAATAGAGATATTAAT
>CAYFIF010000297.1:0-2085 GCA_964343085.1 uncultured bacterium
AAATAAAAATTGAAAAATAAATATTTATTTTATATTGGTCATCCCGCTCATTGGCATAATATAAGTTCACTTGCACAAAGGCTTAAATTAGAAGAACACAATGTTGTAATAGTAGCTAGAAGAAAAGATGTTGTAACTGAATTGATTGAATCATCTAACTTAGAAATTATCTTACTAAAAAAAGCTAAAAAAAGAAGTTCTATAATTTCTCTATTCAGTTCAATAATAATTCGATATATAGAAATGTATCATATTATTAAAGAGCAGAAACCAACACTACTTATTGGCACCGATTTTATCCTACCGCAGCTTGGGAAAATATTCAAGACTAATTCGATAGTTATCAATGAAGATGATATAAAAGCAGTACCATTTTTTGGGATTTTAGCTTATCCCTTCGCAACAAATATACTAACTCCAAAAGTCTGTGATGTAGGAATATGGAAATATAAACAGGTAACATACGATGGATATCACGAACTTGCTTATCTTAATCCAAGACTATTCAAGCCTGATTTAAGAATCCTGAAAAAATATTTTCCAGAAAATAAAAAATATTTTATTATTAGATTCTCAGGCCTTGATGCACACCATGATTTTGGCAAAAAAGGTATATCAAATCAACTTGCATTGGAAATTGTAAATATACTAAAAGATTATGGCGAAATTTGTATTACTTCTGAAAGAAGTCTACCAAAAGCTTTAGAAAAATACAGAAAAAATATAAGTGCAAAAGATATGCATCATATAATCTATTTTTCATATGCATTTATTGGGGATAGTCAAACCATGGCCGCAGAAGCTGCAGTATTAGGAACCCCATCAGTCCGATTCAGTGATTTTACGGGAAAACTTGGATATCTGAAAGAACTTCAGTCAAAATATTTTCTTACTATTGGCATTAGTTCTAATAAACCAAATATTTTGATCAAAGTAATTAAAAAAATTTTAGATACCAAAAACATTAAAGCAATATGGTCTAAAAGGTCAAAAATAATGATAGCAGATAAGATTGATGTTCAAAATTTCTTTTATTCATTTTTTTCAAATTACCCAAATATTAAAAAATATAAATTATAAACAAGTTTTTTGCTTTTTTAACATAATTAAATTTAACTTAACGTAACAACGAGATGATTTTATTGTAGTTAAACGCTAATATTCTTTAAAAACTGTAGCTCCCTTTGGTCGCTAACATAAATCTAGGCGTTTTTCTACTATGGAAAATTTTATATTATTTCATTCAGTAATTAATCTATTACTAATTATCACAACCAATAATAGCTGAGTCAAGGTTTAAAACTAAAATACCTTAGATGCATAACATTAAATCAAAATTAAAATATTTATTTATCACGGATTTATTGATATTCACAAGTGTATTTTTCACATTGAATTTTTTAAAGTTTTCAATTTTTCTACCAAGAGATAAATATTTAATATTATTTATTATATATTTTCTATCGAGGGGACTGGTTTCGATTTATTATGATAAATACAATGTTATTGTTACAACTAATTTTAAATATTCTACAAGAATTATATTTTGGGCTACACTTTTACCATTGCTTATGGTATCAATTTTTGTATCATTTACAGAACTTTGGAGCACATCTAGATTATTTTTAATCAAAGTAACATTTATTACAGCTTTTATTGAAGTTTTACTAACGACAATTATACCAACTTACAGCAAATCTTTTGAACTAAAAGATTTTTATAAAATTCAGAAATTTCCTAAGACACATTTTAATATTATAAATCTATTGTATGGTTTATTTTCACTCATTATTGTTTATATTTGTTTGGTCTGGTATCATAACGGTATTTTTCTATATAATAACATAAATGAAAAAAATGTTCTTGTTTTAATAAGTGCTTGGGCTATTTCTACACTTGTAACAAATAGGTATAAAAAAACTAATTCTTTAAATCATTACTATGAATTAGCGCCATACATCAAAGCAAGTATATTGATGGTCCTTTTCACATTACTTTTTTCTTATTATTTGAGGTTTGATTTAAAAATGGGGAAACTCTTATTTTTATCGAGTATAGTACATTCTTTTCTGGAAACTTTTTTTT
>CAYFIF010000298.1:0-2058 GCA_964343085.1 uncultured bacterium
AGAAAAGAAATAAAAGATCAAGGCCTAGATTCGTGGGCTTTTCTTCATCTCTAATTATAACTATTCATAATTACGCATAAAGAGGATACAAAATTGAAGGATACACACCAACACAGCCAGTTCTTAGGAGGGGAATGTGGTCACTTTTATATATCGCTATTACACAAAACAAAGGAAAAGGGTTAAATTTTCCTGATTCAGTAGAAAAAGTTAAACCCTTTATTTTCTAAATTAGGTTTTATTAGGATATAAACAATATGTTCAAATGGGAGAAAATATATACTTTACTACTTTTTTTATCAGTCTCAATCGCTGATACACCCAATATATATATAAACGAGTTTCTCGCATCTAATGCGTCAACAAACCTTGATTCAGATTTTTATTCGTACTGTGATTGGATTGAAATTTATAATTCTGAAGACACAGTTATTAACATTGCTGGATACTATTTAACAGACGATTTATCTGATCCATTCAAATTTCTATTCCCAGATAATTCTATTATTCAACCAAATAGTTATATTATAATTTGGGCAGATGGTGAAAATCTCTATCCAGGAGATAGCCATATAAATGAAGAGTATGTAAATCTAATAACATCAATTACTACACTCCATACAAATTTTAAGTTAAAAAAGAGTGGGGAAGAAATAGGACTTTTTAATCCAAATGGAGATTTAATTGATTCTATCATTTATCAAGAGCAAATTACTGATATTTCATATGGTCGAAAGCCCGATGGGAGCTCAGAATGGTTTCATTTTAGTGAACCGACTCCTCTTGATTCAAATATATCTATTGGATACCAAAATACAATTAGAGCATCTATACCTCAATATTCATATATTGGCGGATTCTATAATAATCCCTTATCCATTGAACTTAATTCAGAATATGAATCAGCAACAATCCGTTTCACACTTAATGGTTCAAAACCAAATGCTAATTCGGAAGTTTATATTTCTCCAATTATAATTGATTCCACAACTATTATAAGAGCGCAGGTTTTTGAGACAGGGGTTTTACCGAGCTTGATTGTTACAAATACATACTTCATTAATGATACACCCAATTTACCTGTTATATCTATTGGGATAGATTCATTGCTCTTGTGGGATGAGGAAATTGGCATTTATTTAGAAGGTGAAACCAATGATCTTTGGACTTGGAATTGTTACCAAGACTGGGAACGGCCATCACATATTGAATTATATGATCAAAATGGAGAATTAAGATTAAATATGAATATTGGAATAAAAATCCATGGAACTTCATCACGATCCATACCGCAAAAATCTTTTGCTCTAATTTATCGTAGTAAATACGGATCTGATGAGATTAATCATAGAATATTTTCTGATAAAGAGATAGACTATTATAAGTCGATTATATTACGTAATTCAGGGTATGATTGGAGAAATACGCTTTTTAATGATGGACTTTGCCACACTTTGGTAGCAGGACAAATAGATCTTGACTACCAAGCATACCAACCAGCTGTTGTATTCATTAATGGTAGATATTGGGGAATATTGAATATTAGGGAAAAATTAAATGAACATTACATTACATCTAACCATGGTGTTGAACCAGACAATTTAGATTTAATAGATATTAGCGGGAATATACGTGCAGTGGCAGGAGACACAGTTAATTACTATAATTTGTTAGAATATGTTGAATCACAAGATTTGAGCATGTCTGAAAACTATGATTATATTAGGTCACAGATGGATGTTATTGAATATTATAACTATCAGATATCAGAAATATTTTTTGCAAACTTTGATTGGCCTGGAAACAATGTAAAGCTTTGGCGACCAAGATTAAACGAAGGTAAATGGAGATGGATAATTGATGATCATGATTATGCATTTAATTCAACAGGGTGGTATGGAATTAATCATAATACCCTTGAATGGGCTACTGCAGTAGATGGAAATAATTACCACCCCCCTTGGTCTACTTCTCTTTTTAGAAATCTATTAGAAAACAATCATTTCAAGAATGAGTTTATTCAAAGATTTGCAAATAATTTGAATAGTACTTTTCACA
>CAYFIF010000299.1:0-2047 GCA_964343085.1 uncultured bacterium
ATATCAAAAGATTTTAGAAATGAAGGGATGGATCGTAATCATAATCCTGAGTTTACGATGCTTGAATTTTATTGGGCATATTCCGATTTTATTGATAATATGAAAATAGTAGAGGATTTGATTCGAGAAACTGCAAAAAATGTTGATTCGTTAATTATTAATGTTGGTGATGATACGATTGATCTCTCAAAACCTTTTGACAAGCGCTCCTTTTTTGAGCTTTTAGAAGAAGCATTGGGTTATGATTTATCCAAACTAACTGATAATGAGCTAGAAAAAATATGCAAAAATAATGGAATTGAATTAGATCAAAATACCAATGCAGGAAAGATGCTTGATGAATTAATGAGTAAGTTTGTTGAGCCTTCACTAATTAAGCCTACATTTATTGTTGATTATCCAAAAATATTATCTCCCTTAGCAAAAAAACATAGAAATAGTGATCCGGATTTGGTAGAAAGATTTGAATTGTTTATAGGAGGTACCGAATTTGCAAATGCATTTACTGAGCTAAATGATCCAATAGATCAAAGAGAAAGATTAGAACAGCAAGCCGCGTTTAGAGATTTGGGTGATGAGGAAGCTCAGATTGTAGATGAAAATTTTATTCAAGCTGTAGAGTGCGGTATGCCTCCTACTGGAGGTGTTGGAATAGGGATAGATCGTCTTACAATGTTACTCACTTCTAATAGATGGATTAAAGATGTAATTCTTTTTCCTGCTATGCGTCAGTAAAGTTCTAATTTTTATGTTAAAGCTTCGTTTGGCAATTCGATATATTTTTACGCCAAATGCTGGTAGTTTTTCTTCAAGAGCAAGTTGGTTGGCAATTATAGGATTTAGTATTGGTATTGCTTCTTTATTGCTGACGGCAAGCGTAATAAAAGGTTTTGAGCTAACTATCTCAAATAAGCTTTCAATATATGATGGTTCAGCTAGGGTTCAACATATTTTAAACAAACCTATCCCAAGAAATAATTCAATTTTAGATACATTAGTGAATACATTGGAATACGGTCAAAAAATAAAACCATTTATACGAGGATTAAGTATGATACGTTTTGGTAAAAGTGCTGATGGTGTATTAATTGATGGATTGGAAAACCTGCACGAAAAATTAAATGTAAAATGGTTAGGGGGATTTAGGCAAAATAATGCACTAAACAGAGGAGAAATAGTTTTAGGAAAACAATTAGTTGATGAGCTTGATTTAGAGCAAGGCGAAACGGTTTTTTTACAAGAATTATCAATGAACAGCAATCTTTTAATAAAGCCCTTTAAATATGTTGGAGTATTCCATTCCGGTTTATCTGAGTACGATAAAACTCTAGCATATATCCAAATTAAGGATGCGGAATCAATTTTTTCATATGATGATGGCCATGTTTCTGGATGGATTATTTATTCTGATATATATTCGCAAATGAATTTTCCTGAAATATCTTATCCGTTTTTCATAGAAACATGGAAAGAAAGACATAAGTTATTATTTGATTGGATAAAAATACAGAAGTGGCCAGCAATGATAACTTTTGGTCTTATTGCCTTAATAGGGTTGGTTAATATTGTAGCTTCATTATCAATGATTATATTCGAAAAAAAATCTCAAATTGGAGTTTTAATTTCACAAGGTTTAGATAATTCAAGTATTCAGAAGATATTCATTCTTCAAGGAGGGTTAATAGGTTTTTTAGGGTGCTGCTTTGGAGGATTAATTTCGATAATTATCATTTTTATTCAATCAAAATTCCAGGTTTTTTCTATTGAAGAGGAAATTTATTTTATGGATCATATTCCTATAGTTTTTGATATTAATATTTTTGTATTTATTATTGGATTTTCTTTTTGTCTTTCCATGTTAGCATCAATTTGGCCGACAAAAAAATTATTAGAGTTAGAACCTTCGCAAGCATTAAAGTATTAATGAAGTTTTATTATTTTATATCAAAAAAATTTTCAGAATCAGCGTTCCAAAATTCTAAAGTTTTACACTTTTTGCTAATATTTGGTGTAGGTGTTGGGTGCTTTTCTTTAATTATTACAATAG
>CAYFIF010000300.1:0-2036 GCA_964343085.1 uncultured bacterium
AAAATCCTTGTGTCGCTGGTTCGATTCCGGCCCGAGCCACCTTTCAATTTATCCAAACTATTTTTTATTCCTTAGTTTTAACAATCCATTTTTTTAAAATTTAAAACTAATACAAACAATCTATTTTTGAGCCCTTCTCATCCCAGCAATCCTTAGATATTAAACTCCCCGCTCTAAAAACAGCTTCAGAATATAGCCTCCCATTTTCATGCCACTGTGTCCACAATCCAATCGGAATGCTTGAATCCCAGTTTTCTTCGCCTTTTTTATTTCCATTTTGATACCAATAAATACATAAACCATCCTTATAATCATTTTTATAATTTATTTCGCACTTTTTATTGCCATTTTCATACCACCCATAAAACAATCCATCCTTCTTACCATTATTAAAAATAATCTCTTCTTTTTTTTGTCCATTTGAGAACCAATAAAAACACAAACCATTTTTTAAATCATTTTTATAAAACTCTTCTTTTTTAATATTTCCAAATTTGTCCCATCCTCTTAGTAATCCATTTCTTTGTTTTTTTTCATAATTAATTTCTGATTTTTTCTGACCATTTTTATAAAACTCTTCTTTTTTCACTAAACTGATTTTATTTGTTTTTATTCTATAATATTCAATCTCTTTTATCACCCCAACACTATCAACGGTTACCATAGGCATTAGATGTTGTGAAAAAATTAAAGTGTTAATAAAAAATATTAGTGTAAAATAATTTGTCATTTTGCTAATGAGATTAAGTTTCCAAAGTTCTGAATTAAGATATTAATATAACTTAAAAAAAACATTATTCTGTAAAACAAATATTAATAAATATTTCATAAATTTAAGTTCCAAGGGTAGGAAAAAAATAATGGACAAACCCATGTTCTCAAACCCACTTGAAACATATCCAGGGATCACAATCGATGATCTCAATAAATATCTCCCTGCAATTGTTACAGTGGATGATATTCTGATGACCAAAGAAAATATGCGAGAGGGTCTATTCTTAGGATCATTTATAGATGGAATAAAAAATATTCCCAATCAGTCTATTGATTTATGTATTGTTGATCCATCAGCAAATACTTGGAATAATATTGATGAAAACAATCAACAAATGACTCTGCAAGAATACTATAAATGGAATACAAATTGGATCAAAGAAATTTTTAGAGTCCTAAAAAACACCGGTGGAATTTATTTACTAACTGATTGGCATCATTCTGGTATGTATCACAGCCTTTTAAGTGAGAGTTTCAATATCCAGACTCGAATAACATGGAAAAACAAAAAACAAAAAAACAACAATGTTAATCCTACCTGGATTGAAAAATCAGCAGATATATGGTTTGCTACTAAATCGAATGATTTTTTATTTAATCAAAAAGCAATTAGTTTAAAATCAAATAAAAAAGATTTTTTGGAAAAACAGAATGACTCTAACATATGGATAGATATTCCAAAACCAATTGATGAAAATTCAAGAAAGCCGATAGAAGTTTTTACGAAAATTATTCAAGCGAGTAGTTTTAAACTAAACTGGATATTAGACCCTTTCATGGCTACTGGTGATATTGGAGTGGCCTCAAAATTATCCGGCCGCCGTTATATAGGCTTTGAATCAGATAAAGATCGATTACTTTTAGCAATGAAACGCATCGACCGGCAAAATATTAAATGAGTTTTATTAATAAAATAAAAACAGATATGTACTCAGCTATGAAAGAAGGTGATAAACCTAGATCAACTGTTCTTAGATCAGTTTTAGCGAAATTAAAGGATACAGAAATCAATAAAAAAGAAAAAGTATCAGAAAAACAGTCTAAAGCAATTATAAAAACGATGATCAAACAGCGAAAAGAATCTGTGGACTTGTATCTAAAAGGAGGAAGAGAAGAGTTGGCAAATATTGAAAAAAAAGAAATCAAAATACTTGAAACTTATATGCCAAAAATGATGGGAGCAGAAGAAACTAAAGAGCTGGTATTAAAAATAATAAAAGATCACGGTTTAACTGAAATCAATGATATCGGAAAATTAATGG
>CAYFIF010000301.1:0-2028 GCA_964343085.1 uncultured bacterium
ATATTAACAAAAGATAAAAGCGTTGGGAAAAATATTGTTCCAATTATACCTGATGAAGCCAGAACTTTTGGTATGGATCCGCTTTTTAGGCAGCTTGGTATTTATTCGAGCCAAGGGCAACTTTATGACCCAGTAGACTCAGATCAGTTTTTGTATTACAAGGAATCAAAAGACGGGCAAATTTTAGAAGAGGGTATAAATGAAGCTGGGGCTATTTCTTCATTTATTTCAGCGGGTATGAGCTATAGCACATACAGCACCCACATGGTTCCTTTTTATATATATTATTCTATGTTTGGATTTCAAAGGGTTTGGGATTTTATTTGGGCCGCAGGAGACATGAGAGCGCGCGGTTTTCTTTTAGGTGGAACAGCAGGAAGAACAACCTTAAACGGAGAAGGGCTACAGCACCAAGATGGACACAGCCACCTTGCCGCAGCTGCAACACCAAACATAAAGGCATACGATCTTTCATATGGATATGAAATTGCCACGGTTATTCATAAAGGAATGGTAGAAATGGTAGAAGAAGAGAAAGATGTGATATATTATTTAACCTTAGAAAACGAAAACTATAAACACCCCCCGATTCCAAAAGGAGTCGATAAAGATATTATTAAGGGATTATATAAAATAAGGTCTTCTCAGAAACCCGTTGTTCGGCTGTTGGGTAGCGGACCATTAATGAGAGAGGTTTTGGAAGCGTCAAAACTATTAAAAGAAGATTGGAACATAGAGCCAGGGGTTTGGAATGTAACCAGCTTTAGTGAACTTAGACGAGAAGCTGAAGAGGTTGAGCGGTGGAATTTGATTAACCCGAAAAAAGAAAAAAAAATCTCTCATCTTGAAAAATCTTTAAGTAAAAACAGAGTTCCAACCATTGCTGTGTCTGATTATATTAAAATGGTTGCTGAACAAATTGGACCATACGTTCCTGGGTCATATTATGCTTTAGGAACAGATGGCTTTGGACGTAGTGACACAAGGGAAAACTTAAGGAAGTTTTTTGAAGTAGATAGATACTACATAGTTCTTACAGCTCTCAAAGCTTTGGTTAATGAAGGCTTAATAGAGCTTTCATTTGTTTCTGCTGCAATTAAAAAGTATAAACTAGACCCAAAAAAACCAAACCCCATAAAAGTGTAAAGGTTTATAATGAATTATGACATTTTTTTACCAGATTTAGGAGAAGGTATTGAGTCTGCTGAGGTGAGTGAAGTTTCTGTGTCAGTTGGGGATTTAATTGAAAAAGATACAACTATCTTGGTTTTAGAATCAGACAAAGCTTCGATGGAAATCCCAGCAGATGTTTCAGGTGAGATAAAAGAAATAGCAATCAAAAAAGGACAAGAAGTAAAAACTGGTGATTTGTTAATAAAAGTTGAGCTCAAACAAAGCGAGATGGAAGTAGAAGTTTCTTCTCAGCCCAAAAAACAAGAAACAAAAGAAACAAAAGAAACAGAAGCCCCTGAAATAAATATCGAAAAGAAACAAAAACAAGAAACTCCTAATGGTGGTGTTTTTGCAAGCCCAGGGGTGCGTCGTCTTTCTCGCGAACTTGAAATAGACTTAAAAAACATAAGACCGACTGGGAAAAAAGGAAGAATAACAAAAGAAGATCTACATTCGTTTATTAAAAACAAAATTAATCAGGCCGTTACCACAACAGGTAAAGGTAAAAAACCAAGACAGAAGATAGATTTTAGTCAATGGGGACCAATAGAGCAAAAACCACTGTCAAAAATACAAAAAATTGCAGGGGGAAGACTGCAAAACGCTTGGACTGAAATACCCCATGTTACACAGTTTAATACTGCTGATATAACAGATTTAAATGAATTTAGGAAAAAATTAAAAAAACAAAATGAACCCGCAGGTATAAAGATTACATTTTTACCTTTTTTGTTAAAGGCGGCAGTTCTTCTTTTAAAAAAACACCCCCAGTTTAATAGCTCCTTGGATCATGCGGAGGAAAATATTGTTTTAAAAAACTATTATCATATTGGGGTGGCGGTAGACACAAATCAA
>CAYFIF010000302.1:0-2012 GCA_964343085.1 uncultured bacterium
ATGGAATGCTTTCATTTTAAAAGAGTAACTCTTCTCGAGTCATTGTAGTATCCATTTCTTAAAGATAAAATATAAACACCTGATGGTAGTTCTTGCCCATAATTATTTAAGCCATCCCAGATGAGCACTTGGTTATTTCCTGCGAGCTCAATTTTTTTTGATGTCATTGTTCTTCCTAAAATATCCTGAACAGTAAATGTCGTTTTATTTTCAAATTCTGGGATTGATAAAAATATGGTCGCAGATGTGTTTGTGGGGTTCGGATAAATTTTATGGATTCTAATTGTTGAAGGTGAAAGTGGAAAAGAATTCTCTCCTATGGCCAATTGTGTTTCATAGAAATTTGATACTCTTGACATAATTTCATTACGTTTGGTTTCAGGATATATAGACTCAAAGCCAACGGCCAAGTAAACTAGGCCGCCTGTTTTATTGCTGCTGCCAAAAGGGCCAGTATATTCGATGCCCATTCCTCCTCGGTCATTATAGTTTATGGTAGAATATTTTGCGCAAGTAACTGCTCCATTTAAAGGCTTTATTCCATCAGGCCAGTCAACGTTGTATGTTCCCTGGGTTCCATTATCAAAGGTAATATTAATAATATCATTTAGTGATGAATTATTTTCTCCGTAACCACTGTATACACCTTGGTGACCACCTGCGGCATCTGAGATATATTCTGCTTTTAGATAGTTGCTGTAAAATTGTTGATCAATCGCATTACCCTGTGCTATAAGATCATAACCTATTTCAGAGCCAGAGACAAATAAAAAGCGACCATCCTCTAGGAATAATTTTATTTTATCTTGCTCCAAAGATGTGAATGTGCTTGTTGAGCTACCCTCTTCACCAAGTATCCAATCTAGGAATTGGTATGCCAT
The DNA here is from genome assembly GCA_964343085.1 of uncultured bacterium. Taxonomy (GTDB): domain Bacteria; phylum Fidelibacterota; class Marinisomatia; order Marinisomatales; family UBA1611; genus CAZLPW01. The sequence continues at coordinate 882 of CAYFIF010000302.1, forward strand.
AATATTTATGTTGTCGTTAGTTACTGCTTCATTAGTTGCTGAATCAAAAGCATATCCTTGATTAAGAATTGAAGCGCCGTGCTGCATTATAAAATTAAAAGTGTTATTTGTACCTGTAACCCGATCAAAGCCATTAATAACTAAGTGAGTAACGACCTCCGATGTTGGAATAATACCCAGCGTCTCAGTTTTTTCAGATTCTCCGAAAATATTTGAAGCGATAATAGATAGGAAATAGCTTTCGCCTGCATTTAGATCATCAATAATTATTGGTTTTTGGTAATAAATTCCTAAAGTGTCTAGCACTCCTGGTTGTTCTAGATATTCTCTCAAAATGATAAATTCAGTTGCATTATTTCCTCCACTAAAATTTATTTTAATTATTCCATCACCAATATTTTTCATGCTGATTTTATTTGGGATTGTAGGAGGAGTTTCATCTCCAAACTTAGAATGGAGTAGGTTCCAGAGTTGAGTATTATCACCATCATATCCCATTGCCCATATTCCTATCCCTTTTAGACTATTTTCGATTGCGAAATCATATTTCAGTGATAAAGACAGGCTATCATCATACCAGCCTTGGTACCATCCATTATTGTCATATGTATACCATGGCGTCTGGGAGTTTTGGTGCCAGAGTTTTCCAAATGAAAGAGCGTTCCCCTCCATTTGTGAGAAAAATTGTGCCTGTCCAGTTCCGGTTGTTGCAGCTCCAGCAGTATTTGATTCTGATGGCCAAAGAAATCCGTAATAAGGGCAACCGAGAATTAATTTATCTGATTGATAATTTGTTTTATTTAAATAATCAAAAACCGTACTTGTTATTGTATATCCTGAGCCGCTCAAGGGTGAATTAGGACCAGTCGTTGGACTGCCACTCCAGTGGTAGGCGTAGCCCATTATAAACAAGCCATCACTTATTGTTGCTAGACTATTGTAGTCCCAGGCATCATTCCAGTCTACAGCAGGCATGGCAAGTGTAACCTGGGATCCAGGTAATTCACTGTGGAAAGTGTTAGTAAGATTAGTTATAAATGTGACCATGTTTTCTTTTTGAGATGCGGGGAATGACTCGAAGTCTACATTTACACCATCAGCATTTCCTGCTTGAACCTGAGATACGAGATT
>CAYFIF010000303.1:0-2011 GCA_964343085.1 uncultured bacterium
AAAGCGTGTTTACGTTTATAGCGTAACGTGGGTTCGAATCCCACTCTCTCCGCAATAGTTTGTTTTATTGAAAAGGTAAGTTCTAGTTAATGTGGCTCCTTTTATTTTATAATTTTATATCACCGATTTATAATTAACTAAGTTTTGTTTCCTTTTATCTTAGTCTAAAATTATATTGATTATTGGCTCAGTCTCATTATTATTTGACCGAAAATAAAAATAATTTAAATTGGAATATAATTACTTTAAATAGAAGTAGGTTTAAATCTGAATCATCTTGAATTAATCTGTTTTAAATGAAATATATAAAGAACATATTTTTTATTTTTTCGTTTGCTTACATTTTTTCATGTGAGAAAAAAGAAGAATGCGATTGTCAAAAAGAGGGCATTCAAATATTCCAACTAGTAACCGATGATGATATTGATATATTAGAAGAGGTGGAAGGAATTGAGTTAAATGAATGTATTCGTTATGATTTAGAAAGTTTTTTTTCAGACCAAATAGATTATGAAACGGTACAAGTAGTCGATTATTGTTGTTGTGAATAGGTTGGTATAATAATTATCAAAAAACTAGATTTAAATTTCCGTTTTATCTATTATGAAATATAGTTCTATCTTTTTATTAGTATTTACTGTAATTGTAATCAATTGCGGTAGAGATGAAATTGATACTTTTCCACCTAGCATTAGCATTGTGTCACATGTTTCAGGCCAATCGATTGATGACACGACTATCATTATAGTATCGACTAAAGATAAATCAGGTATTAGCAGTGTGGAATTTATTATTAATGGCTCCTTGGAGTTTACTGATAAAAATGCCCCCTATGAATATTATTGGGACACGAATCCATTTTATAATGGTTCTGAGCATACTATAAAGGCAATTTCTTATGATAAAGAAGATAATTCAAGTCAATCTGAAACGATTTGGTTAATTATTGATAAAAGAGAAACTTTATGGGGAAGAGACTATTCAATTACTACGACATATTTAACCTTACCTGATAGTGGGCTAAGTGGGATTATCCCACCTGAGATTGGCAAGTTCGAAAATCTAGTATATTTGGACCTAAAGGGTAATGAGCTTGCAGGTCAAATCCCGCCTGAGATAGAAAATCTTAAAAACCTTGTGTATTTAGATTTAAGTAATAATTATTTGACTGGTGAGATTCCAATCGGTTTAAGGAGTCTGACTAATCTTGGGATAATTAAATTTTCAGATAATTTACTTTATGGGGTGTTGACTGATAGTATTTGCAACTTTGCTCAGGGGACTGTTTTCCAGATTAATAATAATAAATTTTGTCCTCCTTATCCTCAATGTATTAGCCTAATTGGTAGCCAAGACACAACCGAATGTAATTAAGATGGTTTTATTTTATATTATTTTAATCTTTAAATATTAATTTAAATGAAGTTTAATATTCGTAATTATTGTAAAAAAGATTTGAACAAGGTATATGAAATTTGCTTAAAAACTGGTAACGCTGGTTCTGATGCGTCCAACCTATATAAAGATCCCAAATTATTAGGGCATGTTTATGTAGGGCCTTATGTTGAACTTGAACCACAATCAGCTTTTATTTTGGAGATTGAAACACAAGTTTGCGGTTATATTATTGGGACAAAAAATTCAAAATACTTTTTCGATAAAATTAATCTAAACTGGTTGCCGAGGATGAAAAAGAAATACAAAATACCCCTTAATGATCCAAAAGATTACAATTTGGATGATGGCTTAATTAACTCATTTTACTTCCCCGAAAAACCAACTGACTTTCCGAAATATCCAGCACATCTGCACATAGATATTTTACCAGAAGGCCAGGGTCAGGGTATGGGAGTAAAGTTGATGAATTATTTTTTTAAATATCTTGAAGAGAACAAAGTTAGAGGTTTGCATCTGGGTGTTGATGAAAAAAATAAGCGGGCGATCAGATTCTACAAGAAATATGGTTTAAAGATAATACAAGAAAATGATAATTCCATAATTATGGGTAAAA
>CAYFIF010000304.1:0-2004 GCA_964343085.1 uncultured bacterium
CCATCAATAATTGTTAGTATGCCTTTAACCTTTGCCATTTCACAAATTTCTTTGATAGGAAACTCAAGTGCAGTCGATGAGGTGATGTGAGAAATAAAAATAATTTTGGTTTTTTTGTTTACTCCTCTCATAAAATCATCAAGAAATTTTTCTTTAGTTGATACAGGAAGATTTAAATCTTGTTCAACAATATTAACTCCAACATTTGCACCCCATTTTTTCCATGCTCTAACGACTGCCCCGTATTCATGGTCTGACATTAGTACCTGATCTCCTTTTTTTAGTTTCAAACTAAAAATAATATTACTGATCGCAGTTGTTGGGTTTTGAAAAAAAACAATATCTTCAGAGTCACAACCTAAAAAAGCGGAAAGTACAGTACGAGATTTTTTTAGATAATCATAGACAAGATCAATAAAAAATAAAACAGGTTGACGCTCCAACTTTTTTTGCCAATATTGATAATTTTCAAAAATAGGTTTAGGACAAGCACCAAAGCTTCCATGATTAAGATATGTAATATTAGAATCTAAAAGAAAAATATCCTTTATTTCTTGAGCACTGATTACTAAAACCTCCTTATAAATTTTCTATATGCTAAAATTAATTCTTTTATCTGAGAGCCCATATCTGATGAAATATTTTTTAATCTTTCTTCCATTAAAATACTTTGAAAAGTTGAATGTTTATAACTACTGTGTAACATTGCGGGTTGCTGAAGAGAGATTCTAATATTTTCCCGGTCGCCCTCATCCCAGTCTACTTTAAATCCATCAAAAATATTCTGAACTAGAGTAATCTGATCTTTTTGAATCATACCTATATTTTTGATAAAAACAAAAAAATCAGACATCGTAACTTGAAACGCTGTTAGGTAGCTTGTTTTAGAAAGTTCAGTCAGATATTTTTCCTCATCAACCAGACTCTCTCTTAAAATCCCACAGAATTGATAGAGCTTATTTAATGAATCAGAATTAGATTTACTTTGAGTTTTATACCATCTAGGTTTAGTAAAAACATCTACATCAGTAATAAAAAAGGTTAAACGCTCTATAATGAGTTTTAAATATTGTGTTTCGTAGGCCCTTAGTCTTTGAATAATATTAGTACGCTCCTTTTTTGATAGAGTAAAAAAATAAACCGCATCTTTTAAGGATTCCATTATATCTTCAATTATAGAATTTGTGTCATGCTCATTTGAGTCTAAAAAAGACATTTGAACTGGTTTAGAATAATTATGTATTGGGCTATCTTTGTGCCCTATAATTGAATGAAGCTTAGAATAATTTTTATTATAAGATTCTTCAATAAGCATAAGAATGTTTTTAGGATCATATTCTTTTTCTAGTTCTATGATTGAAGTATTTTTTCTCATAACTGTCGAAATGTAGCTCTACAATGAAAAACAGTTCAACAAAAGGAATACTATTTAATCAAAAGCATTTTAAAGGATTTTACATACTCACCAGAAATAATCTGATAAAAATATAATCCTGAGCTTACACTCATATTAAACTCGTCTTCACCGCCCCAATCAACAAAATGAGTTCCTGCATCAAAATCCCTATCTGCTAGTGTCTTTATCAAACGACCATTAATATTAAAAATGTTTATACTAGCTCTAGTAGATATAGGTAAATCAAATTTTATTCTTGTTCTTGGATTAAATGGATTTGGAAAATTTTGATAAAGAGCAATTTTATCTGGAATTATGACCACCTGAAAGATTGAATCTCCTTGACTAATAAAATTCTGATCCTTATCCATGAAAGAATATGTCAATAATATATTAGATTCATGGTGATTATTGTTTTTAGCTAGATCAAACTCAATTGGAAATATTTCCTCCTTATAAGAACTGTACTCGATTAATATCCTGTCCTCAATAGATTGACCACTATTTAAAAACAAACCACTTTTATTTGGACTGCTATTTTTTAAAGTGAGGCCGTAAGCTTGTCCATTATAACTAAGAATAATTTGACCCGCTTTTGATCCAAGTGG
>CAYFIF010000305.1:0-1992 GCA_964343085.1 uncultured bacterium
TCTTTATCCTATCAAATTTAGAGAGTCCTGTACTTTTAATTTCCAAAGTATTCCAGCTACCTTCTCTGGTGTATGAGTACTGTATAAAATCAGGTGTACAGACCCAAAGTATCCCTGTTGCATGATCAAAATGAATTGCGGTTATCGAATTTTCTTTTAAGCCTTGCGCAATTGTAATTGGTTCATCAAAATCATTACTAAATAAATTATAACGTTTAATTCCTCCAGTTTCAGTTCCAATATATAAGTATGAATATCCTTCACTTAAACTAGTTATGGATCCTGAAAATCTATATTGTATCCAATCAAATGGTAAAAAACGATTATCAGGTTGAGAGTTAGGAGGATTTGTACTTAATAGAATCAGAAGAAAATTAATTCTTAATATTCTTCTCATCATTCGAAATGGTAAAATATATTCCATTTAATTTTATATAAAAGTATAAGCCTATCCTCGTTTTGGTTTACGGCTCTTATCAGTTCTTCTAGATACGCCGGATCTTATTTTTGAAATCCTTCCATTCTCAAGCCTAATTAAAACAGATGCAAATTGGCGCAAGTAATAATCGCTAGGAGCTGATATGATAAAAGTCGTACCTAACCTTCGGTTCATTTTTAAAATATCAGATCGAAAATTTCTTTCCATCTTCATATCAAAATAAATTCCATAATTATCAATAAAAGCTCCGCGAGGATCACTCTCAATTGCTAATAACATTGTTAGCCAGCTTTTTTCACCGTTTGTTATATTTGAGATTTTAGTATTTAAGAATTCTTTGGAACGATTTTTATCAAAATATCTCTTAATAATTACATTACTATTTTTGTTGAAGTTTTTATTTATAAATTGGAAAACCGTCGTATTTTTATATTCATTTTTATCAAGATTTAGATAAAAAATTTCTTTTTCTGGAATGATTTTACCTAACCAACTTTTTTTGTACTCGTTATCATCATATAAAACGATTCCAGAATCTTGCTTTATACTCCCTGATAATATTCCTAAAAGAGTTGATTTTCCTGAACCAATATTTCCATGAATTCCATAAATAGTTCCAGGATGAATATTTAAATTACTTATTGATAATACAGACTTAGAACCATATGATTTTTGAAGATTTTTTACTTTAAATAGAACTCTTTTTTGTTTTGGCATTTTTTATTAGCCTTTCCGGATTTAACCGATTAAAAATAGAAAATAATTATCAAATTATATTAATTATTTTCAATCCAACGTTCCGCTTCAATTGCAGCCATACAACCCGTGCCAGCAGCGGTTACAGCCTGTCTGTATACATGGTCTTGAACATCACCACAAGCAAAAACCCCATCAATGTTTGTTCGTGTACTGTCTGGCTTGGTTTTAATATAACCATTATTATCAAGTTCTAGATAATCTTTAAATAGTTGCGAATTCGGTGTATGCCCGATTGCCATAAAAACACCTTCACAATTTTCTTGTCTTAAACTACCGTTAATCGTATCTTCAATTTCCACACCTGAAACTCCATCCTCCTTATTTCCAATTATATCTTTTACAATAGAATTCCAGAGAACACTTATTTTCGGGTTTGAAAGAGTACGATCCGCCATAATTTTTGAGGCCCTAAATTTTTCTCTTCTGTGAACAATAACCACTTCGTTCGCAAACTTAGTTAAAAAGTTAGCCTCTTCCATAGCAGAGTCACCTCCTCCAATGACCAAAACTTTTTTATCTTTATAAAAAAAACCATCACAAGTAGCGCAAGCAGAGACACCATAACCCATTAGCTCCTTTTCTGATTCTAAACCTAGTAATTTTGCAGAAGCGCCAGTTGAAATAATAAGTGATTTGGAAAAAAATTCTTCATTTCCTATCGATATTCTAAATGGTTTTTTTGATAGATCAACCTTATCAACTGTTTTGAACTGACAATCTGCACCAAATCTTTGAGCCTGAAGCCTGAACTCATTCATCAAATCAGGGCCCATTATACCCTTTGAAAATCCAGG
>CAYFIF010000306.1:0-1990 GCA_964343085.1 uncultured bacterium
ATTTGATGTTATAAAAATGCCTGATGGTGGTTTTGTGGCTACTGGGATGAGTACTATAAACAGCAATGGCGTTGGTGCTATGAGGGTTGTTCGCATATCAGAAAATGGAGCTATAGTGTGGAATAAAAAAGCAGGCGGAGATGGATATCAAGACATGGGCCATGCCCTGGCCTTGAATAAAAATGGAAATGTTTTAATGGTGGCAGGCACAAAACAACCTGATACAGGTGATAGTCACATAAAGCTATGGGGTTATAATCCTGATACCGGGAACAGACTATTTACAATAAATAATATTGATCGAGAACATGGCCTTGGATCTTGGGGTATTGTCGCAGCCTATGACAATGGTTTCATTATAACTAGCAACCCTTCCATAATAAAAATGGATTCTCTTGGCAGATTTTAGAATCTAAATATATTTATGTATATAGGTGTAAAAGACTCACAGGCAAAAAGTAATTAAATGTAGATCACCATGCTCTATGATAAATCAACACCAATATCGGCAGTATAATACTTGTATACAATACAGCCTGGTGAATTCAGATAGATATTGCTTCTAAAATAATTCTAGCCCTACATAGGTAGGGTTTTTTGTTTGTGTGGTGATGGGTAGATTCAAATATGTTTAGATATATTAAACTCTTGATTATTATTTTTCTATTCTCGTGCGATAATGGTAAAAAAAATAAAAACCATAATCAAATTATAAGTAACTCTTCATTAAGTAAAACTGAAGCAAAAAAAATAAAACAAAAATTATACAAAGAATATAATGCACAACTTGTAGTTGACAGATTACAAGAAATGAAAATACAAAGAATCAAAATCAATGATAGAGAAATGAAGTTCGATCTGAGATTCTTTGGAGAAAAACCCAATTATGGATGGAAATTATATTTTCATTTGCATGGCGGTGGTGAAGTTCCTGATTCCATAAATGAGAACGAGTGGATAAGAAATCAAACACTGCATAGAGTCAAGGATGGTATTATATTAATACCTCGCTCACCAACAAACACTTGGGACATGTGGCATCAAGCACACATAGACAGCTTTTTAAATCGACTGATTCAAAACATGATCGCCTTTCATGATGTAAATCCCAATAGAATATATTTAATGGGTCGTTCAGCTGGAGGCGATGGAGTTTACCAATTATCACCCAGAATGGCAGATAGATTTGCAGCTACGGCAATGATGGCAGGCCACCCTAACGAGACATCTCCCTTGGGCTTAAGGAATATAGGTTTTACCATTCATATGGGGGAAAAAGACTCTGCTTATAATCGAAATAAGGTAGCAAAAGAATGGAAAAATAAATTGCAATCACTTAAAGAAAATGATCCTAGTGGTTACGAACATTGGGTTGAGATATATGAAAATAAGGGTCATTGGGTAGACCAACTTGATTCCTCTGCTATTGGATGGATAACACAATTTATTCGCAATCCATTTCCTAAAAGGATAGTATGGAAACAAGATGATGTTACGCACAACAGATTTTATTGGCTAAGAGTCAATGACCCAATCAAAAACTCTCTGATAGTTGCTAATATTAGTGACCAAACTATAGACATAGAAAAAACCGCATTATCTGAAATAATTATCATGCTAAATGATGATATGATAGATATGGATAAAAATATTATTATAAAATACATGGGAAATGAAATATTCAATGCTATCATCCCAAGAAATGTAAATACTATACAAAAATCTATAAGAGAGTATGGAGATCCTAAGAGTGTATATTTTGGTGAAGTCTCCATTTCTTTAATCTCAACAAATTAACGCCCTATCATTCGTGGGGTTTTTTGTTTGTGGGTTAATGGATAAATTCAAAAGTGCAAAGCCATTTTAAAATATTTCTTTTGATTATAAGCTTGATTAACTCTTAGAATGTTTATTCTTGGGATTTCATCATATTATATGTTCTAAGTGATATTTCGCTTCCCTAAATAAATAGGTTGGATAAATTATATAT
>CAYFIF010000307.1:0-1986 GCA_964343085.1 uncultured bacterium
ATGGTTCTTTCGATGAAGAAGATTTTATTTTATTTTTTGGAAGAGGACCTAGCGGTTTTTCTAATATAAACCAAGAACTTGTTTGGTCACAAAATTTATATTTTAATGGTAATAAAATATGGCTATTTATGCCCTACGATAATACAATCAGTGGTAAAAGAATTAGTCAAAGTCAATCACCTTCCAATATAGATTTAACTTTGAATTATGGTATATCTCATTTAAGAACAGAAAATGATATGGTAAATATTGACGCTTCTGGTACCCTATGGCTTGATAGACCCATATCTTCAGGTAAAACAATATCTATTCAAACTGCAGTATCTTATCCTAATAATAATTTAAATATAAAATTTTCTGCAGGATTTAAAGGCCACTCATCAGTAAAAAACGAAACAGCAACACATGTTTTAACCGTTAGACATCCAAATATAAATGGAAACAAAATAGGGAGTACCATTACATGGTCAGGATCAGGTTACAGAACCTTGAATGATATTTCCGCTCCAATCACCTTAACCAATGGATTAAACTACTTTTCTATTACTAATTCATCACCAGATATAAACTCTATACCTTATTTTGATTATATTGAATTAAAATATGGTAGACAATTAAATATAAATGAAAATTATTTTTTTAGTTCTCCTACAATAGGTGAGAATATTCGTTTTATTATCTCAGGAATATCATATGAGAATATTTATCTCTGGGACATCTCTCAACCCGGTATACCTAAAAAAATTAATATTTCTAACCAAGGCCATGCTGATTGGGGAAATTACAATGATAGTCTAGGCCATTTTGCACTATTTAATGTAAATGATGTAAACATAGTTACTGATATTCAAATTGAACAACTAAAGAATTTTTCTAGTTTAAGAAATTCTAATATTCAAGCTGATTTTATAATAATTGGACCATCTAATTTCAAATCTTTTTCTGAAGAATTAATTATAAAGCGTCAACCTGCTATCTACGCTGAATTAGAAAAGATATATAAAGAATTTTCGGCTGGGAATCCTGATCCTATGGCAATAAGAACATTTATTCAGTGGACTCAAGAAAACTGGCAAACACCTGCACCTTATGCTGCATTAATTCTTGGAGATAGTGGCTATGATTACAGAAATATCAATGGAAACTCAGGAATTGTAGTCCCAACCATACAAGTATCAAATACAAGGTCATATGCTACTGATGATCGCTTGGCAACAATATACGGTAATATACCAGAAATTGCTTTAGGGCGTTTTCCTGCTCGAAACTCTAATGAGGTTGAAAATTTTGTAAACAAAATAATTGCTTTCGAAGCTAATCCCGAATTTGGTCCCTGGAAACAAAAAATAACGCTTGTTGCGGATGACGCATCGAGGCCTGAACCCAACCATGGTTCCATTTCAACGGGAAAATCTCATACACTTAATTCAGAAGAGTTATCAAACCTTGTTCCTAAATCAATTTTCATTGATAAAATTTATATGCTGGAATTCCCAGAAGTAGGAGATGCTTCAGCATACGGAGTTATTAAACCAGCGGCTACCCAGGCAATGTTTGATAATTTAAATTCTGGTACTGCTATTTTATCTTATATTGGCCATGGATCACCAATCCAATTAGCTCAAGAAAAACTTTTATATATAGATCGTGGAGATATCAATAATATTAATACTGGTTTAAAACTTCCTCTATGGATAGTTGGAACTTGCTCTTTCGGGCATTTTGATGATCCTCTAACGGAATCTTTTGCAGAGGAACTGATTAGACAACCAATGAATGCAGCATCTATGATAATATCAACAACTCGCCCTATAACTGTAACAGGAAATGAACGCTACACAAAAGATTTATTCGAAGCTATGTTCCCAAACAACTCTGTATCATCATTGCCAGTTGGTGTGATTTTGCAAAGTATTAAAAATGGAAATAGCGAAAGCGAATATTTTCATCTATTTGGAGATCCGATGATGAAACTGCCAATACCAT
>CAYFIF010000308.1:0-1953 GCA_964343085.1 uncultured bacterium
ATCCTTTCAAATATTAAAGTTATGACTGAACCCGGATTTATGATTATTGGGGAAGTTCATTTTGAACCTAACTTCATTACTATTGCTGGGCCCAAAGAGGATCTAGTATTGATTAATCATGTAAAAACACAGTTTGATACACTAATTGGTGTAAATAATTCACTTAGTGGGAATATAAATCTACAATCCAAGGGGAGGCTTATTAATTTTTCAGAAGACCAGATTCACTATTATGTTAATATTGAAGAAATTAGTGAAAGAATTATTGCGGGAATACCGGTTAATATTATTAATATTCCAAATAATATTAGAGTTTTTCCTTCTCCACAAACTGTAGCATTAACTGTTATCGGTGGTTTAAAACAAATATCAAACCTAAGAGCTGAAGAAATTAATGTCACATTGGATTTTAATTATTGGTCTTCTAAACAGCAGTTTTATGAACCTAATGTATATGTACCAAAAAGTGTAATCAAATGGCAAGACTTATCCCCTAGAAGCCTTGAGTTAGGAGTTGCACGACAATCTAAATGATAGTTCTTGGGATTGAAACTTCTTGTGATGAAACTGCTGCTTCTATTTGTAGTAATGGGGAAATTTTATCAAATATTGTTAGTTCTCAACATGTACATAAAAAATTTGGTGGTGTAATTCCTGAAATCGCATCTAGAGAGCATGAAAAGTATTTAAATGTAATTGTTAACTCTGCTATTGAAGACTCAGGAATAAAATTATTAGACCTAGATGCTATAGCTGTTACTCAAGGTCCAGGCCTTTCTGGTACTTTGTTAACTGGGATTAGTTTTGCCAAAGGACTTGCGCTTGGTTTAAATATTCCAATTATACCAATAAATCATTTAGAAGCTCATATTTTTGCTAATTTTTTATCTGAAAAAAATTTAAACTTCCCTTTTGTTTGTTTGTTAGTTTCAGGTGGTCATACGCAGTTGTGGAACGTAAAAAATATAGATGAATATTATTTACTAGGGGAAACATTAGATGACGCAGCTGGTGAAGCTTTTGATAAAGGAGCACGTATTTTAAAACTAGGTTATCCTGGTGGACCTGAAATTGAAAAGATTGGTAAGAATGGAGATCCCAAAGCAATTGATTTTCCTAGGTCTTTATTAGGTAAAAAGTCTCTTGATTTCAGTTTTAGTGGCTTAAAAACATCTCTTCTTTATTATATGGATAGCTATGATAAAAATGATTCTGTTACAATAAATGATATTGCCGCAAGCTACCAACAAGCGATTATTGATACCTTAACTATCAAATTAGAAAGAGCCGTAGAATTTACCAAATCGAAGAACTGTGTAATTGCAGGTGGTGTTGCTTCGAATACTCAATTAAGGTTTACCATTAAAAATAAATTAGGTATTAATGTATACTATCCAAGTATGAAATATTGTACCGATAATGGTGCTATGATTAGTTTTTTAGGTGAAATAAAACTATCACAGGGTATTAATTCTGAAATTAATTTTTCGGTTGAACCTAATCTTTCACTAGTCTAGAATTGAAAATAACTACCTTAGCTCCAGATAATTTTTTTTATTTAATGAGTTTAATTGGATTTTTGGTATTATTCTATACATTCTACCAATTTTTTGATAAAATAAAAGTTAGGTACATATTAATTGTTAGATTATTAATAATTATAACTTTTCTATTTTTGTTTTTAGAACCAGTAATTATTCTTGAAAGACAAAAGATTAAAGAACAATTATGGAATATTTATATTGATAGATCTATGAGTATGGGTTATCATCAAAATCCTTCAAAATTATCTTATTTAAACGGTATTTCAGATTTTGTTGAAAAAATCAAAAAAAATAATGTTCCTTTTAATATTTATAGTTTTTCTTCAACTATAGAAAACTGGGATCCAAATAAAAAAGAAATTAATGGGTCATCTACAAATATTAGTTCAATTTATAAGCATATAAATTC
>CAYFIF010000309.1:0-1935 GCA_964343085.1 uncultured bacterium
TCTATTATTCCACCAGTAGTCAAAACCTAATGCGAGAGTATCATTACACCAACTGATGTTGTAATACCTGTTTCGAGTTTTTAATATACTATAAGAATCACCAACAAATGGCGCCTCCAATTGAAAAATTTCATCACGGAATTCGACGTTATTTTTTGGATCTCCCCCATCTAAGGCCCTGACAAAATAAATAGTTGAAGGCTTATCCAATCGCCACGAAAAACTACGGTCTCCTTTTCTTACAGCCATAAAACCTTTCGGCAAATCCTCAACCAGCGGTGCGTCCGCAAGCATTTTTACTTTTTTACCATTCGATGAATAAATTAAATATTTTGAGGGAAAACGATAATAAGGGACTAAATAAGAAAATGGTTTTTGAATTATTGAAATCAAAATAAAGTCACCATTAGGAGAAAAATCTATATCATCGTACATGTCTTTCTTTTTCCATAAACTTTTTCTTCCCTTTAAAGTTATTTTATATAGTTCAGAATGACTTAATATTTCAAAGTTTTTCTCATCATTTTTATTTTTTAATAAATCTTGATATGTACGATTTTGTGCTTTTTTCCCATCATTTGTTGAAATTCTTGGACCGATAGGTACCAAATCATCTGTATTTAATATTTCTGCAATATCCTCCGGAACAAATTTTGCCAGGATTGATTTTCCATCGTTAAACCAGTTAATTACATCACCTAGATTAGCATTTAGATTAGGACCAGTGAGTTTTTTTAATTTTCCTTTTTTTAAATCCAAATACCATAGTTCTACTCCATCAGTGGTAGTATTAGTCATAGCTATTTTGCTCTGATCAGGAGACCACTTAATATTTGCTATTCTAGGATTCAATGGTAAACCATTAACCTGCTCCGGTTTGGTGGAACCCTTTTTTAGATTAGAAATTTTTATATTTTTAAAATAGTTTACTCTGCTTCCAATATTTGTTTTGGGATTAAGCCTCAAACCTCCGAGTCTCATTTCTTTTTCGGATAATTCTTCAATTGTTTTATAAGTATCACGATATAAGTATATCATATAATTTTTTTGGTCATCCATAAGAACCCGCGGAGGAAGAGTAATGTCAACTAATTTTAAAATATCCTCAGGTGGATTTTGATACGCGAGATCTTCCTGCGATTTTATTTGTAAGAATAAAAAGATAGATATCAATAATACATTGCGATTCATATTGTTTGCCTTTTAAAATAATAATTATTTTTATTTTTCAATCTAAAAAAATAAATAAAGTAAAAGATTTATATTCGAAAAATTATTTAACTAGCATTAACCTCGCTTCTTCCGGTTTTAATGGTTTTGGCCTTTGACACTTTGTTTTCAAAGAGATAGCTTGACCCTCCTTTGCAGATTCCAAAATTGATGTCATTATTTCAACAGTATGGCTTAAAATTTGGATATTACATCGTGGAGTTGAATTATTTTGAATCGCGAACCCTAAGTCTGATAAACCCGCTGATCTATAATTAGCAATCCACCCTGAGTCAAGCTCCTCATTAACATAACTAAATGGATGGTCCCAATCCGGAATTTTTTCAAAATTGGAATCTTTTTTTAAAATTTGAATTTCTCCGCTAAAACTATTTGAATCGGGTAATTTTATAGAACCATCTGTCCCATAGAGTTCCATTATCGGTTGACCATGGCCCCAAATATCCCAACTTGTAATCATAGTAATAATTGCACCACTTACAAACTCTAGAACTGAGTGAATTGTTGTCGGTGTTTGAACAATGATTTTCTCTCCAAAGTGCTCTTGGCTAGATATGATTCTTTCTTTTTGGGGTGTGGATGAAAACCCCAATACACGCTTTACAGGGCCTATTAGGTTGATAAGGTTGGTGATATAATAAGGACCTAAGTCTAACATTGGGCCACCACCCGATTGGTAAAAAAATTCTGGGTTAGGATGCCAGT
>CAYFIF010000310.1:0-1919 GCA_964343085.1 uncultured bacterium
TTTATAGTTTGAAAATTGTTTTTATAACAATTCTTACAATTTTTTTTCCTATTTTTGCAATTAAAAAATTAGTTTTACCATTAATAGCTAAAGGTTTTCCGGAATATTATAAAATTTTTAATGACTTTTATTAAATTATTTTTAGTTATTTAAACCAAATACTTGCAAATTAGGTCGGTGAGATTTTTACTAAACAGATTATCCAACAAAAACTTTTATGTCCTTTTTGGATTAGATATAATTTTTATCATTGTATCAGTATTTTTGAGTTTTTATCTTCGATATGAATTGTCTTTACCTCAATATTTATATTTTTATTTAAATAATTATTTTCTTTTAATGCTCTTGGGAATTAAGCTTTTTTCTTATTCCTTTTTTGGATTGTATAAAGGTATGTGGCGCTATACAGGTATCTGGGATATGCTAAATGTCTTTAAAGCAAATCTGATGGCTAGTATTATTTTATTTACATTAATTAATCTTAATTTTGGGATTATTAATACATCAAAATCTGTTTTTTTTATAGATTTTATTATTTGTACTGCACTAGTTGGTTTTTCTAGAATTGGAGTTAGAATATTTTTTAATCATATTCAGGCATATTTTAGGAATCAATATACTGATAAGCGATTTAGGAGAGTTATACTTATAGGTGCAGGAAATACAGGCCAAGCAATATTACGACAATCACTAGATCAACCTGAAGAAAGAATAAAAGTTGTTGCAATTTTAGATGATGACAAAAGAAAAATTGGATCTATGATTCATGGATATCCAATAAAAGGAGATATATCTAGTTTATTAAATATGAAAATTGATTATGATGAAATTCTTATTTGCAAACCTTCATCGACTAGAGAAGAAATGAGGAATATTATTAATATTTGTAAAAAATCGGGAAAAATTTTTAAAACATTACCATCAATATCAGAAATTGTAAATGGAAGATTAACTTTATCCGAGTTTAGAGAAGTTTCATTAATTGAATTATTAGGTAGAGAAGAGATTGAATTAGATAATAAGTCAATAAGTGAATTTATAAATGGTAAAAGAGTTTTGATTACTGGCGCGGGAGGGAGCATTGGTTCTGAATTAGTTAGACAGTGTCTTAAATTTGATCCAGCCGTTTTAATTATGCTAGATATAAGTGAATTTAATTTATTTGAAATTGATAGAGAAATTATGTCAATAGAATCTAAAGTTTTATTTAAATCAGTTTTGTGCGATATAAGGGATAAAGAGGTTTTAACACAGGTGTTTGTTGAATTTGAGCCACAAATTGTACTACATGCAGCAGCGTATAAACATGTTCCAATGCAGGAAAAATTTCCATGGGAAGCCGTTAAGACAAATATTTTTGGTACAACTAATCTAACAGAAATAGCATTAAAGTTTAAAGTTGAAAAATTTGTATTAGTTAGTACTGATAAAGCTGTAAAGCCTGTTAATGTTATGGGTGCAACAAAGCGTTTAGCTGAATTAGTTGTTCAATCTTCTAATTCAGAAACAACCCAATTTATGTCAGTTAGATTTGGTAATGTTTTAGGCACTTCAGGGAGTGTTATACCTATATTTCAAGATCAAATACAAAATGGAGGCCCTGTAACTGTAACGGATCCTGACATGCAAAGATATTTTATGTCTGTTTCGGAAGCAAGCCAATTAATTTTACAAGCTGGTTCGATTGGTTCTGGTGGTGAAGTATTTGTTTTAGATATGGGCGAACCTTTACGTATCTTAGATATAGCTAATGAATTGATTAGGTTATCTGGATATGAGCCTGAATTAGATATCCCAATCAATTTCATCGGCCCAAGGCCGGGAGAAAAAAAGATTGAAGAGTTAGTTTTAGATAGTGAAATGTTAGAGAAAACGCTTCATGAAAAAATTTTTGTTTTAAAAGGTGATGAACATTCACC
>CAYFIF010000311.1:0-1913 GCA_964343085.1 uncultured bacterium
CGCCCTTGCGTTTTATAATTTTACATTTATCACATATTTTTTTACAGAAGGTCTAACTTTCATTTTTATTTATTTTTGTCTATAAATTATTCTACCCCTTGACAAATCATAGGGAGAAATTTCTAATGTAACAACATCACCTGGTAAAATTTTAATAAAATGCATCCTCATTTTACCACTAACATGGGCCAAAACATCATGAACATTTTCACCTATTTCTACTTCTACACGAAAAGTCGCATTTGGTAATGTCTCTTTAATAACTCCATCTATTGTTATTGGTTGTTCTTTAGCCATTTGGAACTAAACTTAGAATTTCTGGGCCATTTTCTTTAATAGCTATTGTATGCTCGAAATGAGCAGATGGTGATCCATCTTTTGTAAAAATGGTCCACCCATCATCAGCCGTATAAATCTCTTTCTTTCCAGCATTTATCATAGGTTCAATAGCAATACACATCCCAGCCTTTAATGGATAGCCATTTTTGGCTGATCCATAATTTGGAATTTGAGGATCTTCATGTAACTCACGACCTATACCATGCCCGACAAGCTCACGAACAACCGAATATCCTTTACTTTCTACATAAGACTGAACCGCATATCCAATATCTCCCACATGATTACCAGGGATTGCTTTTTTTATTGCTCTATTTAACGATTCTTTCGTCACATCCATTAGATTCTGTTTTTCTTTACTTATTTTTCCTACAGCAAAAGTAATGGCATGATCACCATAGTATCCTTCATGTTCTGCTCCACAATCAATACCTACGATTTGTCCCTCTTCAAGTATATCTTCTCCAGGAATACCATGAACGACTGCACTATCTATAGATACGCATAATGTTGAAGGAAATCCCATGTAACCCTTAAATGCTGGTCGAGCTCCTCTGGAAAGAATAAAATCCTCAGCCATAGAATCTAATTTAGAAACTTTCACACCAGGTCTTACGTAGTTTTTAATCATTTTTAAGGTATCTGCAACAATTTGACAACTCATTGATATTTTTTTTATTTCATCTTCAGAGCGAAGGTAAACCATTATACTCTTCTCCTCCCACGAATTTTCCCTTTACCCAAAAAACCATCATAATGCCTCATTAATAAGTGCGATTCAATTTGCTGAAGAGTATCTAATGCTACACCAACGATTATTAATAAACTAGTACCACCAAAAAATGATGCTAAATTATAATTAATTTTCATTCCTTTCATAAGAACAAAGGGGAAAATAGCCACACCAGCAAGCATAAAAGAACCTGGTAACGTTACTTTAGTTAAAATATTATCTATATATTCAGCTGTTTTCTTTCCAGGACGAACTCCCGGTATAAAACCACCCTGCTGTTTCATAGTTGATGAAACCTGAATAGGATCAAACGCAATTGCTGTGTAAAAATAAGTAAAAAAGATAATCATTAAACCAAAAAAAATCCAATAAAAATAATGTTCAAATGAAAACCAATTCATTAGTGTCTCACCAAATGAACTATCACCTAAAAAGGTGGAAACGGTACTAGGGATAAACATAATTGACTGAGCAAAAATTATGGGCATCACACCTGCCGTATTTACTTTCATAGGTATGTGGGTATTTTGCCCACCATAAACTTTTCTTCCAACCACACGCTTTGCATACTGTACTGGTATTTTTCTTGTCCCCTGTGTAAGCAAAACAACAAAACAAATAATAGCAAACATAATAGCCAATAAAATTAATGCTGATAAAGGCTCCCTTACTCCCTCTCTAATAAGAGCAATCTCACTTATGACAACATTAGGAAAAGCAGATATAATTCCAACCATAATAATCAATGAAATACCATTACCAATACCACCTTCTGTAATACGTTCGCCTAGCCACATTAAAAATAATGTTCCAGTCACCATGCTTACTATGCCGGTAAAAA
>CAYFIF010000312.1:0-1908 GCA_964343085.1 uncultured bacterium
TTTTAATATTATGGCCTCAAACTGTGGAACATGCCACAAAAAATTTAGAAACTAGATTACTACTTTAAAACCCTCAAACTCAGGATGCCCCATGTATAAGTCTTTATGATTACCAGCATCTTTATGAGCCAATCTGAAGGATTCAGACCTTGTCCAATTAATAAAATCTTTTTCAGATTTCCAAGAACTATGTGAAGCATAAAGAGTAAAATTATCTTGTGTTTTTCCTCTAATTAAATGAAAACTTTTAAAACCAGAAACCTTTTCAAGATAACTCTCTCTATTTTTCCAAATCATTTCAAACTCTTCTTCTTTACCAATAAAAATTTTAAATCTGTTCATAGCAATATACAATTTGTACTCCAAATAAAAAAATATATTAGATTATTATCATTAAAACAAATTTTTGGGTTTTTTATAAGTTTTTTTCAACGCTTGACCTATCAAATTATTTCTTCAAAATAATGATTATGAGTTTAGATAGTAATATTACAATCAATAATGATAGGCTTTGGAATAGTCTGATGGAAATGGCAAAGATCGGACCTGGCGTTTCTGGTGGCAATAATAGACAAACTCTAACCTTTGAAGATGGTCAAGCAAGAAAATTGCTCCAAAACTGGTGCGAAGAAATAGGCATGCAAATGAATGTGGACAAACTTGGTTCAATGTTTTTTAAGAGACATGGAAAGGATAGTAATGCGCTCCCTGTTGTTATAGGAAGTCATTTAGATACACAGCCTACAGGAGGTAAATATGATGGCATCCTTGGTGTATTGGCTGGAGTCGAAATAGCTAGAACATTAAATGATTTAGATGTAGAAACTAAACGACCAATTATGATTGTCAATTGGACAAACGAAGAAGGTTGTAGATTCCCTCCAGCTCTTATGGCTTCTTCCGGTTATTCTGGACTTGCTGATGTCAACGAAATTTTAAAAACAAAAGATTCTGAAGGGTATATCTTTGAGGATGAATTAAAAAAAATTGGTTGGCAAGGTAACGAAAAGGTTGGTAATCAAAAAATGCATTGTTATTTCGAACTTCATATAGAGC
Source organism: uncultured bacterium (assembly GCA_964343085.1). Taxonomy (GTDB): domain Bacteria; phylum Fidelibacterota; class Marinisomatia; order Marinisomatales; family UBA1611; genus CAZLPW01. The sequence continues at coordinate 1,057 of CAYFIF010000312.1, forward strand.
AAGGTCCTATTTTAGAAAATGAAAATATTGATATTGGTGTTGTAACTCATGGTCAAGGTTTAAAATGGCTAGAAGTAACTTTACAAGGAATCGAACAACATACAGGGACAACCCCTATGCATGTTAGAAAAGATGCTGGACTAGCTATGTCAAAAATAATACAAGAAGTTAATCATATTGCCCTAAAAAACTTACCAGACGTAGTTGGCAGTGTTGGACATGTCGAGGTTTTCCCAAATTCAAGAAATGTAATTCCAGGGAAAACTGTTTTCACGGTAGATTTTAGATCATATAAAAATCAAAAATTAAAAAAAATGGAAGCAGATCTTAACCAATCTGTAAAAAAAATATGTGAAAAAACAAAAATAAATTATACGATAAAGCAAATTGGAGGTTTTGATCCAATTACATTTGATAAAAATTGTGTTGATTTAATAAGAAAGTCTGCAAAAAAACTAGGATATTCTCATATGAATATAATTTCAGGTGCAGGGCATGATGCCTGTGCCGTAAACACAGTAGTGCCATCAGCAATGATAATGTGCCCATGCGTAAATGGCATAAGTCACAATGAATCTGAAGAAATCACAAAAGAATGGGCTACATCCAGTGCAAACGTTCTAATGCACGCTGCTATAGAAGCAGCATTATAATAGGAGAAAATTATGAGTGAAAAAATAGCTTTTATAGGTTTAGGGGCTATGGGTGCTCCAATGGCTTCAAATATCATCAAAAAAGGGAAGAAATTATCTGTTTATGACATAGATCAAGAAAAAATGGATGAGGTTGTTAAAATAGGTGGCACATCAAGTAGTGGAATTTCAGACTGTGTTAAAAACGCGGAAATTGTTA
>CAYFIF010000313.1:0-1907 GCA_964343085.1 uncultured bacterium
TTCACTTGCTACAAAGCCGATTCGTCTTACATTGATAGAACGATGTTTTTTTGAAAAGCCTAGTTCACTTGATAAATTTGTTCTAACTATATCTCCATCCAATAGTGTAACAGAACGACTTCCTTCTTCAAGTAATTTTATCATTAGGCCATTTGCAAGAGTTGATTTACCTGAACCAGAAAGCCCAGTAAAAAAAATAGTAAAACCTCTCTTATGAATAGGCGGATTGCTTTTAATTAATTCCTGAGCAACCTTCTTATATGTAAACCAATTTGGGATTTCTAACCCTTCTCTAAGTAAATAACGCATATCCGTGCCTGAAATATTTTTGTATTTATCTTTTTTATCCATTTTTTCTAAGGGTAAATATTTACGTGCTTTAGGAACATATACCATTAGCTTGAATGGAACTATTTTAATACCGATTTCACTCTGAAAACTTTTGAGCAAGTTTTGTGAATCATATGGACCATAAAAAGGTACACCATTTGAATTATTACCTGGTCCAGCATGATCCCTGCCAACAATTAAATGAGTGCAACCATAATTTTTTCTAATTAGTGCATGCCAAATAGTTTCTCTTGGCCCTGCCATTCTCATTGATAAAGGAAGCAAACTTAACATTGATGTATTAGGGGGAAACTCCTTCATAATCAATTTATAGCATCTAACTCTTGTAAAGTAATCTATATCACCCGGTTTTGTCTCACCGATTGCGGGATGAATTAATAATTTTGCATTTAGTTCTTTAATTGCATAAAGGGCCATTTTTAAATGAGCTTTATGCATAGGATTGCGAGTTTGAAATGCAACAACTTTATCCCACTTATTCTGCTCAAATATTTGTTTTATCATAAACGGAGTATGTCTATAATTCTCAAAATCATAATGATGAGGTAACGAAATCTTATCAATACTCCCACCTAAACAGTAACTCCCGTTAATATTGATTAAATAGGATACCCCAGGATGTGATTGATCTGTAGTACCATACACTTCTTTAGCTTCTTTTTCGTAATCAGGTTTCCATTTATCACTAATATTTAGGACTGCCAATGGAAAACCCTCCTTATCTTTTAGGGTTACCTTATCACCTGCACTAAGGGAATTACTAAATTTTTCATCTACATCTAAAACAATTGGAATCGGCCATAACATTCCATTTGAAAGTCTCATGTTTTTTATTACAGAAAAATAATCCTCACTATTCATAAACCCGTTTAAAGGATTAAAACCGCCATTCATTAGAAGCTCTAAATCACAAATTTGGCGGTCAGTAAGAATCCAAGAGGGGTAATTGAGTGATTGGTTTTTTATATTAGTGTCCTCTGAGTCCGGTTTAAGAGGCTTATTCATAAAATTTGATTCATTAGATATCAAAACTAAAAATAATTAAATTAGAAATAAGTCTGGCCATAGAAACAGTATATCATAGTATTTTATATTCTTTTATGATTAATGCTACTTTTTTCAAAGAAGGTATTATCAAAAATTGATTTAACATCTATTATTATTCCATTTTTAGCCACTATCTGTTCCCAATGCTTAAGGTTTATTTTTTTATATTCGTCATGTGCTACACAAATTATAAGACAGTCTACATTCTTAATCTTCTCTAGATCAACTAAATTTATCTTGAGCTGATTCTTCACTGCCGGTTTATCAGCCCAAGGATCATTTACAAGTATTTTGGATTTAAATTCTCCTAGCCTATAAAATATATCAATTACTTTAGTATTTCTTATATCAGGACAGTTTTCTTTAAAGGTGATTCCAAGGATTGCCACCCGCGCATCTATAGAATTTATATTTTGTTTTGTCATTTCAGATATTGCGATATCAGCTATAAACCCTCCCATGCCCTCATTAATTTTTCTCCCAGCCAGGATAACTTCAGGATTATATCC
>CAYFIF010000314.1:0-1890 GCA_964343085.1 uncultured bacterium
ATGATATATCAATACATTAATGATATAACCATTCCACTCGGACTTATAAAAAATGGTTTTAAAGAAGGTGAATGGTTGGAATGGGCTGACAAAAACATCTCTGCTGAAATACAGACTGATAAAATACATCTAAACAAAAAAACAGAAATAGAAACAAACAATAGTGGTTCTTTTATTCCATCTTCTCTGCAGATTGATAACTACATTAGTAAAACTAAATATCATAAGCCAGTATTTAGTTTAGCATTTACTACAGTAATCAATTTTGATTCAAATGGATCTAAAATGGAAGAATCTTGGAGAACTTATAATGAGGATGGAATGTTAGAAAGGGATACATATAGGAAATATGAATATGTTGGAAATTCAGAAAGTAATATAAAAAAAGTAAAAATTTTTAATGATACCAATTTATTAATAGAACAAGAATTATTTTTTTATGATAGTAATAAACAAATAGTTGAAAAAAAGATTTTTGACTCTAATGATGAACTTATAAAAAAAATAGTTTATAATTATGATTCGTTAGGAACACTATATAAAAAAGTGGATTATAATGGTTACGGAGATAAGAAAAACTCCATATCCATCGATTATGATAAAACTGGGAAAAAAAACAAAGAAAAGTTAGAGTTTTTTTCAAAAGAAGTTAATTCAGAATTCTCAATCGAAAATTTTTTTACTTATGATCAAAAAGGTAAAATAATCAAAATGGAAAGTATCTACTACAAAACATATTTTTATTATAATGATTTACTTTTATTAGCTGAAGAAGTAACATATTTAACAAATAGTGAATCACCAGATGATAAAAATATAATTTTATCTAAAAAGATATATAATTATTATTGATAAATAAATTAATAATTTAAATTAATCTAAAATTTGAAAAGTTTGTTAGAAATAATTGAGAAAGGGGATGTTTTATTTTGCTTTCAAATTTTGATTACGTATTTTATGCAATTATTTAAAACACTAAACAAATATTGCTGGGAAACTTTTAATGGCTAAAAAGGTAAATAACAAAGAATTTAAAAATCATATAGAAAATTTAATTGTTGTTAAAGAAAATTTACGGGTTCTTGAATCACTCAAAATAATAATGAAAAAGGTTGTATATATTTTAGCAGAGGAAATTTGGTATGATGAAGGTTACACTAGTAAACAGATTAAAATGTCAAGAATGTTCATCAGAGACTATTCATTCGTTTATGCAGTTAATGAGCTAATTACGATTCAAAATGATAATGGATCCTTTAAAAAAATGCCTGGGGTAGTAAAGTGGTCAGAAAATTATGAACAATCTTTCATTGAGTTCTTTTTAAAGCAGAAAGAGATTAAAGCTAATAAAAAAAATATAAAAGAAAGTGAGAGAAATCAATTTCTTATGTCGCTTGGAAAATTATATAAAATAAAAGATGATGTAGAATTGGTGAAGAAATTCATATCTATATCTGATAAATATGGAATCAAGCGTAGAGATCTTATCTCAGAGAATGGCTATACTTTAGACCTCGAAGGTAGAATATTGGATTCTTTATGGAGTGAGGAATAATTACAAAAAAAGCAATATTATCTTTTTCTTGTTACTGGTTTAAATATTGTTTCCTATTCGTTTTTTATCAGCCACTTTATCCAAACTTAAATTTAGACTCATTAGACTACAACTTTCATTTTGATCAAGCTATTGATCATTTTCACAAATCTAGGTTTGAACTCGCTACAAACTATTTTAAAGAAATTCTGGTTCAAAAAAAGAATTATAGAGATCCTGTAACTCATCTTTTATTGGCAAAATCTCAGTATCGAAATGGGAAATTGAAAGCTGCCAAAAAGACATGTAAATCATTTTTGAAGATTTATGAAGATAGTCCTTATCAGTTTCATTGC
>CAYFIF010000315.1:0-1884 GCA_964343085.1 uncultured bacterium
CCCACGCTGCCCTTTGTTTAAACATAAAGCTACCTATGCCCCATACATAAGAGACGCCCAAACGTGGACTTAGATGTCTCCCATAGTCTTTGCCAAAGTATTCATTTTCTTCCAACCGCTGACCAATGGTAAGAAAAAATTTATCCCTGTAACCTAAGACTGCTTCAGAATAGTATCCAAGATTTCGATAGCCCTGATCTACAAGAGAGGCATCATCAAAATCATCATAATAATACTGATCTTTTTTTTCATCGACATTGCCAGATAAGCGTACGTTACTACTATGAGTTCTTTGAATCCCAGTGGTTATATCTAGCTCAATATTTGAGTGAGTCTTTTTAAAATGAAGAAAATAATTTACAGTGGTTCTGTTCCAATCGTGCCTTAGGTAACCGCCCGATCCACTGCTGGAAAACTTTTTATATAATGACTGGCGGGTATCATTTCCGATAACTAGACTCTGATAAAAATTGGGTGTGAAATTGTGAATATAATTAATACTTAATCCAGGCTTATAATATGCTATTGAGCCATCCCCAACAGAATCATCCCAGTGTTCAGGAGCATTGACCCAGCCTCTTTGTTTTTTATACTCTAGAAGATGATATAATTGACTAATGAATCCCTGCTCGCCCCAACTCTGGAAGGTTTTTACATCGACCTGCGCAGACCCAATTCGAACATTTAATCCTCCATGAAATTTAACTCGTTCAATATCTCTGCCATTGCTAGGCATAACTTCCTCATCTATTGTTCTATTTAACCCGATATTATAACCAACGTTAGAGGAACCCTTGCCGTTCATACTTATAGAGAATTCCTCGCCCCTTGCTACGCCCTTTTCTAGTATTGGAGCCTCAGTACTTTTGACCGCTGTTTTCATTTTTATAATCGTTTTTTTTGACCTAGACCCTCTTTTAGTAAAAATATGAATTATTCCGCTCTGAGCATTTGACCCATGAAGCGTAGAGCCCATTGGTCCTCGCAGCACCTCGATCTTTTCTATATCATCCGGATCTAAAAAATCACTAATCCCAGGATATGACTGAACATCAAAACCAAGTAATTCAACACCATCAATGTAAATTTTTACATCCCCAAGTGGTCTGCCTGAGCCACTGGTACCACCTCGAAGAGTAAAATTTGAATTGTTTTGGCCTGGTCTACTAGGAAGGTTTGCATATCCTCCAGGGACTTTTCCCAGAAGTACTTCATCAACACTCCTAATTGGTAATCTGCGAAGCTCAGTCTCAGTTATTATAGTTACCGGGGAAGCTTGTGCTCTTTTTTTCCTTTGACTAAAACTGGCAGCGACAACAACCTCATCCAAATCAACAAGTGATTGTATTAACAAAAAATCTACACTCAGTTCCTTACCATCTTCGATACTTATATTTTTTCTCTGGGTCTTAAAACCAATATAATTGGCTGATATTTCATATTCTCCTTGAGGTATATTGTTTATAAGATATCTTCCATTTTGACCTGAAGCACCTCCGAAGTTTGTACCCCTTATAAAAATATTTGCCCCAATAAGCAGATTCCCATTTTCATCCTTGATTTCACCAGAAACAATCCCTCCTGAAAGATGTCTAAGTCTGCTAGATCCATTTTCCTGTGAGAATATCAAAGAAATACATGTAAAAAAAATAACTAGTCGCATTTAGATACTATTGGTAAAAAATATAATGACGGAGCAATACAAATATTATTTTAAAAGCATCATCTTGCCCGAGAGATGCTTTTGGTTTGATTCCAATTTATAAATATAAATCCCCGATGGAACCGTAACGCCATTTTGATTTTTACCATCCCATAACACAGCGTGATGACCGGCAAATTTGTTTCCATTTAAAATTTTGTTAATTAATCGACCTCTTGAAT
>CAYFIF010000316.1:0-1811 GCA_964343085.1 uncultured bacterium
CTGGATTTATAGCAAACTGTACATTAGAACCACCAGTTTCAACTCCAATTGTTCTAAGACATAACAAAGCCCAGTTTCTCATTTTTTGAAATTCTTTATCAGATAAAGTTATTGCTGGAGCAACGGTAATTGAATCTCCTGTATGAACCCCCATTGGATCAATATTTTCAATTGAACAGATAATAATAGCATTATCAGATTTATCCCTTACTACTTCAAGCTCAAATTCTTTCCACCCTAATAAAGATTCTTCTATCAAGACCTCACCAATTGGACTAGAGGACAACCCTTTTTCAACAAGTGGCCTATAGTCTTCAAAATTATATGCTACAGAGCAGCCTGTCCCGCCCAAAGTAAATGAAGGTCTAATGATTAAAGGAAACTTCATTGACTTTGATAACTCTTTTGCTTCAGACCATGAATAGGCGAAGCCACCTTTTGCAGTATCAATACCTACAGAGTCCATTGCCTCTTTAAAAGATTCTCTGTTTTCTGCCTTTTTTATTGCTTCAATGTCTGCGCCTATAAGACTTATATCATGTTTCTTTAAAATACCTTCCTTCTCTAATTCCATTGCTACATTCAAACCAGTTTGACCACCAACAGTTGGAAGTAAAACAGTTGGCTTCTCTTTTTTTATTATAGCTTCTATATATTTTGTTGTTAGTGGTTCAATGTAAGTAGCATCTGCTATTTCAGGGTCAGTCATTATAGTCGCAGGGTTAGAATTAACCAAAATAACTCTATACCCTTCTTCTCTTAATGCTTGTGTTGCTTGAGTTCCAGAATAGTCAAACTCACACGCTTGCCCAATAATTATTGGCCCGGCTCCTATTATTAATATTGATTCAATATCTTTTCGTTTAGGCATTTTTCATTAAGTCAATAAATTGGTCAAATAAATATCGGCTGTCATTCGGCCCAGGACTGGACTCTGGATGATATTGAACAGAAAAAGCAGGGATATCAGAACATTTAATACCTGCAGATGTATTATCATTGAGATTTAAATGAGTTGGTATAACATTAGAAGGCAATGAATTTAAATCAACAGCAAAACCATGATTTTGGCTGGTAATTTCAATTTTACCTGTGATTAGATTTTTTACCGGATGATTAATACCCCTATGACCAAACTTTAATTTGAATGTCTTAGCTCCTAAAGCAAGCGCCAAAATCTGGTGCCCAAGACAAATCCCAAATATAGGCTTAACCCCTAAAAGATTTTTTACTAAAGATATTCCATAATCAACAGCCGATGGATCTCCAGGGCCATTTGAAAGGAAAATACCATCAGGATCATAATCCAGTATTTCCTTTAAACTAATATTTGCAGGGAAAACTGTTATTTTACAGCCGTGATGTTCTAAAAGTCTTAGTATATTATACTTAATTCCAAAATCAATGGCAGCTACTCTAAATGATAGCGATTTGTTTTTTTTATTCCAAGTATAAGGCTTTTTAATTGTTACTTTCTTTACCAAATCCAAGCCTTCCATTGGGGGATGACAAGCCAATTTTTCTTTAAGAGATCCAATATCTAAATTATTAGAAGAAATTATTGCGTTCATAGCTCCATTATTTCTTATATGAATGGTTAGAGCTCTAGTATCAATTTTCTTAATACCCACAATTTTTTGTTTTTTTAAATATTCGCCTAAAGACCCTTCCGCTCTCCAGTTAGAGGGTAAAAAGGTTTCTTCTTTTATTACAAAACCAGCCACCTTAATTGAACTAGATTCAATATCATCTTGGTTAACTCCATAGTTCCCTATATGGGGCATCGTCATATTTACGATTTGTTTAAAATA
>CAYFIF010000317.1:0-1809 GCA_964343085.1 uncultured bacterium
AAATCATATGGAATAACTTTTTTTTCGTTGAAGAACAATATTAATGTTGAGTGGCTATTAAATTATCGCGGCGGTTCCTTTTTAATTGATGCGCGTGAATTTATAATTACAGAATGTAAATTGCGTGGAGTGACATTTGATTTTGTCTCTTCAGAAAATTTATTAGCAATATACTCCGAGATAGATCAAAATAATATGGATATAATCTTATTGGAAAAAGCGCCTAAAATTGCAATATATACCCCTCCAAATAAACAACCATGGGATGATGCTGTTACTTTAGCATTAACATATGCTGAGGTTAATTATGAGACTTTATGGGATGAAAACGTTTTGGAAGGAGAATTATCTAAATTTGACTGGCTCCATTTACATCATGAAGATTTTACCGGTCAATACGGAAAGTTTTACAGGAGTCATCATAATTCAAGATGGTATATAGAACAAAAGCAACAATATGAGATGATGGCTAAACAGTATGGATTTATTAGTGTTCATGAAGAAAAAAAAGCTATTGCTAGAAAAATAAATGACTACGTAGGTAACGGAGGATTTTTATTTGCAATGTGTTCGGCAACAGATTCATATGATATCGCCCTTTCAATGGAAAATTTAGATGGAGTCCATTCGGTATTTGATGGCACTAGTATCGAAAGCCAGTTACAATCAAAACTTCAATTTGAAAAAACACTCGCTTTTAAAGATTTTAAATTAATTAGCGATCCTATGATTTATGAATTTTCGGATATTGATTACCCTCCAAGTCACAATCCGGTTACTAGAGGAGCAGAGGCTGATTATTTTTCACTATTTGAATTTTCTGCAAAATATGACCCCGTCCCAACAATGCTCACTCAAAATCATGTTTCTATTGTTAAGGGCTTTATGGGCCAGACAACAGGATTTCACAAAACCCGAATTAAATCCCATATAATTATTATGGGCGAAGACCCTGCATCAAATCAAGTGAAATATCTCCATGGCAATTTTGGTAAGGGAACATTTACATTCTACGGCGGGCATGACCCTGAAGATTATCAACATTTTGTGGGAGATCCACCAACAGATTTAAAACTACATCGCAATTCGCCTGGCTACCGTCTAATTTTAAATAATATCCTGTTCCCTGCTGCTCGTAAAAAAGAAAGAAAAACTTAATTTTTTATGTGGAAACAAAATTCGATTTTTTTAAAAGCAAGGCCCAAAGGTTTTTATTTAATTACAAAAGAAATTCTTAGTGAAATTGAATATATAAAATTATTAAAAGTTGGGATACTACATTTGTTTATTAAACACACCTCTGCCTCATTAACATTAAATGAAAACTCAGATCTTTTAGTAAGAAAAGATTTTGAAAGACACTTTAATAGACTTGTCCCTGAAAATCAAAAATATTATGAACATACCGCAGAAGGGCCTGATGATATGCCAGCACATTTAAAATCATCAATCCTCGGTTCTTCTTTATCCATACCAATAAGAAAAGGGAAGTTGGAACTCGGAACTTGGCAAGGCATCTATCTTTGTGAACATCGAACTAATGGGCCCGAAAGAAATTTAATAATTACGGTAACTGGATCTAATTAGAGTTATTTTTTATCTTGTCCCAAATAATATTTAAATCATCTAATGAAGTCTCATTGAAAGTTTTGTTTTTTTCCAACAAAATTTTTTCCAATTTATTAAATCTATTTACAAATTTTTTATTAGCATTTCTTAGTGCATTTTCTGAACTGATGTTCAAAAATCGTGATAAATTAACAATTGAGAATAACAAATCACCCAGTTCTTCTTCAATTAAATTTACAT
>CAYFIF010000318.1:0-1799 GCA_964343085.1 uncultured bacterium
TTAATCAGTTTCAAACAGTTTGGGTTGTTGCATTTGTAATTTTATTTCAGCCTGAAATCCGTAGGCTTCTTATTTATGTTGGGCAGACAAGGTTTTTTAGAGCGATTTTTCAAACTGGCTCTTCTCCTCGTTCTCTAGAGTCAGTCGTAGATGCTGCATTAAAACTGTCTGAAAAGAGGTGGGGAGGTCTAATTGTAATACAGCGTGAATCGGGTCTTAGGGCTTATAAAGAATCTGGTGTGTTTTTGAAAGCTGAGGTTTCCTCGGCATTGTTAGTATCTATATTTAATCCGAGTTCTCCTTTGCATGATGGAGCGGTAATTATGCAAAATACTTTGGTCGAATCTGCAGGGTGTATATTACCCCTTACAGAAAGTAAAATGATACTTCCAGAGATGGGTACAAGGCATAGAGCAGCTCTGGGTTTAACTGAAGAGTCCGATGCTGTTGTTGTTGTTATTTCAGAAGAGAGAGGTAAAATATCAGTTGCTGAGGATGGTCGATTTTCACATTTAGATTTAGATGAAATGAAATTAAGGCGATTTTTAAACGAAAGACTTTTTATCTCATCGGGTGAATAATATTTTTATGCCTAAATTATATTTTTGATTATTATTATGGACATAATTGAATTAAAAGAACGTTTTAAAAAGTCAGGTAAAAAATATAATGATTTGCGGAGGTATCTTTGACTTTAATTCATTAAATGATTCTTTAAATAAACTTCGAAAAAAATCATCTAGTTCAGATTTTTGGAATAATAACAAAAAAGCATCTTTTATTTTAAAACAAATATCCCGATATGAACGAGAATTAAAGTTGTGGGATGACCTAGATAAGAGATATAATGACTTAGAAATATTATTTGAGTTTGCAAATGATGGGGAACCTTTTTTTGATGAAATTAGTGATCAGTTAAAAATTTACGAAGAGCTTGTAGAAAAAATTGAGATTCGGTTATTATTGGGTAAAAATGAAGACATCCAAAACGCAATAATTACTATACATCCTGGAGCCGGTGGAACTGAAAGTCAGGATTGGGCACAAATGCTTTACCGAATGTATGCTCGTTGGGCAGAAAGAAATAGATTTATTTTAGATTTGATTGATATACAACCAGGAGATGAAGCAGGTTTGAAAGAAGTGACAATTGAAATTAAGGGGGATTATGCTTTTGGATTATCTAAATCCGAGGGTGGTGTGCACCGATTAGTTAGAATTTCTCCATTTGATACTAATAATCGTAGACACACCTCCTTTGCTTCTGTTTTTGTATATCCTTCTCTAACTGATGAAATTGAGATAGAAATAAAAAACTCAGATTTAAGGATTGATACATATCGAGCAAGTGGTGCAGGAGGTCAACATGTAAATAAAACAGATTCTGCAGTTAGAATAACCCATATTCCAACAGGAATTGTTGCGCAATGTCAAAATCAACGCTCGCAACACAAAAATAAAAATCAAGCAATGAAAATATTGAAATCACGTTTATATCAATTAGAACTGGATAAAGAGAGTGAGAGAAGTAAAGAGCTTGAAGGTCAAAAAAAGGATATTGGTTGGGGGAGCCAAATCAGGTCTTATGTTTTTCATCCATACAATATGGTTAAGGATCACCGAACTAAAGTAGAATCAAACAATATTCAAGCGGTAATGGATGGTAATATTGATAAGTTTATACGTGCTTTTTTGCTTAATTCAATTAATTTGTAAAAGCAAATAGGAGTATAGGAATAAAAATGAAGCAACAAAATAAGAGCTTAAAACAAATAATTAATCATAGGATTGAAAAATTA
>CAYFIF010000319.1:0-1783 GCA_964343085.1 uncultured bacterium
CTTCATCCATTAACCATTCATCTTCAGTTTTTGTTATCATAATAACAGGTATAGAAGAATTGATTCGTCTAATTTCTTTTAATGTTTCTAGACCATCAATCCCCGACATAGATTGATCTAAAAGGACTAAACTAAAAGTATTTTTTTTTAAAATTTCAATTCCATCATTACCATTAGTTGCTTTAGAAACCGAATAACCTTTTTTTTCTAAAAATAAAATATGTGGTTTCAAATGCTGTATCTCATCGTCAATCCACAAAACTTTTCCTCTGTTTTTAGAAATTTCCATTATTTAAAATAAATTATTTTGAAGTCATCGTCCAAACACCATCCCAATCCTTTCCAGGGGGATTAGATTTAAACAACTTACATCGTTTAATAAAAACAGCTGATGGAGTTGTATTTCTAGATTCAAAATGATCTTCCATTTTTTCGGATTTATTAAATTGCTTTAAAGCCTCGTCCCATTTTTGTTGAAAATACAAGTCCATTCCAATTTCAAATTCATTCACTAAATCTATTGTTTCTTTCTTTATCATGCTTTTTCTATTGATTAACTCATATACTTTAACTGGAATATTCTTACCTTTAACTCTTGTAAAATCTAAAAATCTAAATACATAATCATCTTTGGCATTTTCATAAATCGGATGACCAACAAAATTATAAATTCCATATTGTTTTGCAGATGACTCCAGCCTAGCTGCTAGATTAACAGTATCTCCCATCATAGTATAGTTCATTCTGATGTTAGATCCCATATTACCAGTTACCATTTGACCTGAATTGAGTCCAATCCTATGCTGCATCGATAAAACTATTGATGGCCAATCACCTTCTAACTTCCATTTCTCTCTAAGGTTTCCTAGCCTTTCTTGCATTTGCAGTGCCGTTTCACAAGCCTTTTTCTCTTGAGACTCAACAAATACAGGAGCACCATAAAATGCAACAATCGCATCTCCAATATATTTGTCTAGCGTACCTTTATTCTCCAAAATAACCTCAGACATAGCAGTCAGATATTCATTCATCAAAGATACCATACGTTCAGGTTCTAGAACTTCAGAAAAAGAAGAAAAGTTTTGAATATCTGAGAAAAAAGCTGTGTGATACCCTTGGACACCCCCAAGTTTAGGAGCTTGATGCTCTTCATACATTTTATCAAGTACTTCGGGAGATATATAAGTTCCAAAAGTCTCTTTTAAAAACTTTTTATCATTTTGTTCTACTATAAATCTATAAATCACATTACTAAAATATGTGAGTATCACACCAAAGATAGGAGCTACAATTGGCAGTACATATGAATTTCCTGGTAGGGGAAGTTTCACAATCAAATTAGAATAAAAACTTTCGTAAATACTATTAGGTAGGATATAAGAAAGAAAATGTTTGAAAAACCAAAAAATGTCATTGGAAAACATCCCACATGCGATTACCCAATATAGGATACATTCACCAACTACTAGAAGGCCTCCTAATATTGGATTGATTGTAATTACATTTATGATTAGATATGCAATGATACATAAAAATGATATTAGAAAAAAATAAATCGCTGGATAAAGTCGCCTATCGGAAAATATTCTTGTAGTTTGTCCCCCAATAACATTAAGATAGTTTTCATGAAGAATAGTTTGAATTGCATTAGCATGAGTTTCCATCCCTGGAGTTAATTGTGGTAAATCTAAATAATTATAAAATGGTGTATGCTTAACATCATGAATTACTTCAACCGAAACACCAATAATTACTATTTTATTAAAAAAAGGAGATTTTTTTA
>CAYFIF010000320.1:0-1772 GCA_964343085.1 uncultured bacterium
GCAAAAAATCTAAAATTATCTGCGGTCCTAGGAATATCTTTCCCCTTAGACTGGCTTATTGGCTTTCCCATATCTAGAGTTTCTGTTTCTGCTAATTCTTCAATATTGTTTTCTATTTTATCGGCTATTTTATATAAAATAGATGCACGTTCTTGAGCTGTCATTTTTGGCCAGGGACCTTGGTCAAATGCCGTTCTAGCAGCTTCAACTGCTTTATTTGTCTCAAATTCACCTCCAAGTGCAGCTTTTGCCCAAACTTTTTGATTACTGGGGTTTATTGAATCAAATGTATTTTCATTTTTTGAATTAACTAATTTATTATTAATAAAATGCGGAATATGTTTCATTTAATTACCTTTTCAAACGCATTCGTTTTTCTTTTAGAGTTTCACCAGCAGCCATATAATCAGTATCTGGAAAATCATTAATCCAAACTCGGATAGAGTCCCTAGGTGCACCAATAATTTTCTCAGTAAGATCGGTAATCCCCTCCATAAGTTTTTTCTTTTGCTCTTCTGTTCTACCTTGCGCCATATGAACTTGAATTAAAGGCATCAAATCCTCCTTATTTATGTATTAATTGAAACGGAACCAAGACTTGCAATTGATCCAGTTATGATTTTATCTGAAACCAAAGGAAATGCATTAGTTAATCCTCCTGATAAAACAGTCCAACCTTTTTTTAATGTTTTTCCCTGTCCAAACAACCAATTTGCTAATAAAGATACTGCTTTAGCAGGATGACCCAAAACGGCTGCACCAGTTGCTGTCTCAACTACTTCATTATCTATTTCCAATAAACATCCCAGAAGATCCAATTTGAAATCTTGTATTTCAACAGCTTCTCCAAGGATAAATGCCGAAGCTGAGGTATTATCAGCAACAACATCTGCAAGGGTAAATTTAAAATTTATAAATCTGCTATCTATAATTTCCAGCCCGCAACATACGCTTTCTGTTGCATCCAGCACATTCTGGATACTGACATTAGACCCAGATAAGTCTTCGCCCAGTTTAAAAACTATTTCTGGCTCAACTCTTGGTTGTATGAAACTGTTTACATCAACCTCTGTTTTGTTTTTATAAACCATTTTATCAGTGATAATTCCATAAACAGGTTCGCTAACACCCATTGCATTTTGTTTTGCAATGGATGTCAGTCCTGCTTTAACACCAATTAGGTTTTCTCCTTCTCCAAGCCTACGTTCTATTAATTTTTTTTGTATACGATAGCCATCTATAATACTTATATCTTTTTCTACATCACTTATAGGGTGAACTGCTTTTTTTTGACGCTGAGCATTATGTAAATAATCAGCCCAATATTCATAATCCATTATTGTGATTCCTTTAATCTTTTTGTTGATTCTTCGCGTAAATCTTTCCATTTTATCCAAGTATTATCTGTTGCAGCAAGTCTTTCAACAATACGATTCTTTAAAACCGAAGCTTTGAAAATATCTTCAACATCATCTAGAGAAACTCCAGTATACCAAATATCCTGCGGATAAATGATAACAATAGGTCCTAACTCGCACACATCAATGCATCCACTTTTAGTTGCTCTAACCTTTCCTTTTAAACCATGCTGATTAATTAATTGTACAAATCTTGTCCGAATTTCTAGCCCTCCTCCGTGAAGACAACATCCTCGAACATGTCCTTCCGGTCTTTCTTTTATACATACTAAGATATGTTTTTGATATTTCGAATATCCTGTGCCCATTAAAATACTCACTCTATATTTTTAGCTAGTTCAGCAGCAATTTGAA
>CAYFIF010000321.1:0-1766 GCA_964343085.1 uncultured bacterium
CCTTGACTATAACCAACCATTTCTCCATTAACCCAAACATAAAATGCAGAGCGTACTCCACCAAAACGTAAAATAATATCCTTATCTATCCAATTTTTTTCGATATGAAAATAACGGACATAACTTCCGATACTATTATTATCATGAGGAACGTAGGGAGGGTTTGGTTTGAATGGATAATCAGTATTTAAATAAACTGGTTCGGAATAGCCCTGTAACTCCCAATTACCTGGTACTTTTATTTTATCCCAACTGCTTATGTTAAAATTTATTTTTTCAAAATCTTTTATTACTCCATCCGGGTTTTTGGAAAAGTGAAAATACCAATCACCATCTAAAGATTTAAAAAATTTTGAATTTTCTGGATTCCCAGTTTTAGCAAGTTTTTCATTTTCATAAGAAAAAAAATGAGCCCGAGGAGATTGACGATTTATATTAAAAACAGTCTGATCTTCCCAATGGTTGGCGAAGTATGTTTTCTTAACCTTTTGCACTAAAACTATTGAAAAAAATATAATTAATATAGCTATTGTGATAGAAACTGACCTTTTCATTTTTCACATCCTTTTATCTAATAAATTCAAAGGTTTCACTAAGCTCATTAACTAAAAATTCTGCGTTTTCTTCGTTAAACACAAGCGGTGGTTTTATCTTTATAACATTATTTAATGGCCCATCCACACTCAACAATATACCTTTTTCTTTCATTATATTAATTAGCTTTTTTGCTTCATTATACGCTGGCTCTTTTGTTAACCTATCTCTAACAAGCTCAACTCCAATAAATAGCCCCCGCCCTCTTACATCACCAATTATAGAATGATTATTCTTCAAATCTTGTAATAAATGAATTAAGTAGGAACCAGTTTTTTGCGCATTCTCCTGGAGTCTCTCTTCTTCGATTATTTTTAAAACTGCTCTACCTATTGCACATGAAACAGGATTACCCCCAAAAGAATTAAAATATTCCATCCCATTATTAAACCTATCAGCTATATCCCTGGTCGTAATTACAGCCGATAGAGGATGTCCATTCCCCATTGACTTCCCTACGGTAATTATATCTGGGATAACATTTTCAGTTTCAAAGGCCCAATAATGACTACCCACCCTACCGAAGCCTACTTGCACTTCATCAGCTATACATATGCCTCCATGCTCTTTTACAACCTTAAAAGCAGAATTAAGGAAATCATTTGGAAAAATAATTTGTCCACCGCAGCCCATAATTGGCTCAACTATAAAAGAAGCTACACCCTTATTCTGTCTTTTTAAGGTACTTAAAATATCATCTAATTCATCGATATAACCTTTAAAACAATCGGGGCCAACATATTTACCGCGATATGGATCTGGACGTGGTAGGACATGAACAAAACTCGGACAACCCGAACCACCATCACCGTTAAATTTATATGGACTAATCTCAATCAATGCAGAACTGTGACCATGGTATGCATCACCTAATACTATGGTTTCCTTACTCCCAGTTAATGTGCGAGCGATGCGAAGAGCAAGATCATTTGATTCACTTCCAGAATTAGTGAAATAACAGACTTCTAATTTCTCAGGAAATTTTTCAGTCAATTCCTTTGCATATTGGACTATCAGTTCATCTAAATATCTCGTATTAACATTAAGTTTCTTTGATTGTTTCTCTATCGCATCAACAACTCTGGGATGCGCATGGCCAACGTGTTGGATATTGTTTACAGCATCAAGATATTTAACCCCCTTCGAATCATAAAGATATTGACCTCTTCCGT
>CAYFIF010000322.1:0-1758 GCA_964343085.1 uncultured bacterium
CAAGGTATATTAACACATTCCTCTGGACTTCCCCGTGAATCAGATCATCCTTACTGGACGAGCCCCGATTTTCCATTTCCAAAAAGTCAAGAAATAAAAAACAAATTGGGCTCCCAAAATACTCTCTATCCGGCTGATAAATATTTCCAGTATTCGAACCTCGGACTTACAATCGCAGGCGAAATTGTTTCTGAGGTTTCTGGTCAAAAATTTGATAATTACATATCAAAATACATACTTGGGCCACTAAAGATGCGCAATACTCGAACATATATGCCTAAAAATATACATGGCAAGAAACTAGCGATCGGACACACAGCAAAAAATCGAAATGGAGGCAGATCAATAGTTCCGATATTTGACCCCCAAGATGTGAGTCCCGCAGCTGGTTTTAGCTCTAATGTTGAAGATATAGCAAAATTTGCAATGTGGCAGTTTCGAAAACTTGAGAACAAAAAAGATAATATTTTAGATCCTAATACTTTGAGAGAAATGCATCGAGTACATTGGCTGGATGAAGATTGGGATCCAGCATGGGGTCTTGGTTTTGCCGTTTGGAGAGAGAATGAAATGAAGTTTGTTGGCCATGGAGGAAACTGCCCTGGATATAGGTCAAGTTTTATTATGCAACCAGATTCAAAAATCTCTACAATATTCATGGCCAACGCGAATGGCCTCGATGCAGGAGCCTTTACGAGCAATATTTTTAAAATAATTTCACCCGCTGTAAGCACTGCACTAGACACAACCTATGATCAGAAAATTTTAGATTCTAATTTCGAAAAATATATTGGCTCATATCTTGCTCTACCCTGGTGGGGAGAGATGGCAGTATTCTCATGGGAAGGCGATCTGGCAGTAGTTTACCTACCGACAAAAACACCTGTGGATGATATAATGAGATTAAAACATATCAAGGAAAATACATTTAAGCGTATTCGAAAAAATGGAGAACTTGGGGAAACATTTGTTTTTGATATCGATTCCAATGGATCCGTTACTCAGTTAATAAGACACAATAATTATTACCCAAAAATAAAATAATAAAAATTATTCTTTTATTTGTTTTTCTAAGTGAGCGCCACAATTATTACAGTATTTAGAGCCCCTGCTTATCCTTTTAAATTCGCATACCACACACTCTAAAAGATTTTTTCTTTTTCTTGTAATTTTACTGATTTCTGTAGTTACGATACCTGTTGGTACAGCGATTATGCTGTAACCAATAATCATTACTAATGCTGAGATGGCCTGCCCAAGGCTCGTTACAGGACTTATGTCACCATAGCCTACGGTAGTGAGTGTAACTATAGCCCAGTAGATGCTTCTTGGGATACTGTCAAATCCAGAACTTTCCCCTTCAACCAGATACATAATTGATCCGAGGATGATAACAACATTAAAAACATAAAACAAAAATATAAATATTTTGTTCTTACTGTCTATGAGCGCTCTTCCAAGAGCCTCCGTCTCATTAATAAATTGGACCAGTTTAAGAACACGAAACACTCTTAGTACTCTCAAAACTCTAATTACTCTGAAAATACTTGCCGACGGGAAAATCAGACTCAAATAAGTCGGTAGAATAGATAGAAAATCAATTATACCATAAAAGCTGAAAATATAGCTAGATGCTAGTCTTATACAATATATCCTTAAGGAAAATTCTATTGTAAAGAGTATTGTAAAAACCCATTCTAAAATAAAAAACATATCTCCATATTTAGATGAATATTCCGGAATGCTCTCAAGTAAAAC
>CAYFIF010000323.1:0-1755 GCA_964343085.1 uncultured bacterium
TAGGAGGTTTATGGGAGTTCCCAGGTGGAAAAGTCAAGGATGGTGAATCTTTAATTCAAACCTTAAAAAATAAAATTAAGGAGGAATGTGGTTCTGAAATTATGGTAATTGAAGAAATTGGAATTATTAAGCATAAATATTCACACTTCTCGATTACTATGCATGGTTTTAATTGTAAAGAAATTTCTCCTGGATTTAATACAAATAAGGAGTTTCGATGGATTAATTTAGATGAAGTAAAACAATTTGCATTTCCTAAAGCTAATCATAAATTATTTTCAATATTAAAATAGTTTTGTATAAATCTATTATTTCAATTATTATTTGGCCAATATGGATTACCTATATGTTTTTTGGTTTAATCTTTTTGTTTTTTTCTCTTTACGTAATCCCCTTAAAAAGTTTCCACTATTTATTGAGACCTTTTTGCTGGTTGTCTTGTTTTTTTGCTGGTCAATGGTTAAAAAAGGAAGGAGATACGCCTGAGGATAAAAAAACTCCTTACATATATATGTTCAATCATGTGTCAATGTTTGATCAGTTTATGGTAGTTGCGTTTTTAAAACATTACACTACGGCTATAGGAGCATATGAAGAATTTCGCTGGCCAATTTTTGGTGCTGTTGCGAAGAAATATGGGGGGATTCCAATTGATAGAAAACATTTAAAAAAAGCGATAGGCACCTTAAAAAGGGCTGAAAATATTATTCGCGAAGGAACATCTTTAATCATAGCACCAGAAGGGACTAGAACAGTTACGGGACAAATGGGCCCTTTTAAAAAAGGACCTTTTCATTTAGCTCTAAACACAGAGGCCACTATTGTTCCAGTAGCATTAATTAATGCATTTGAAGCCAAGAAAAAAACAGACTGGCGTTTAAAACCGGGGATAATTAAAGCAAGATTTGGCAATCCTATTTATTATCATAAATATTCTAACCTTAGTGTTGAAGAATTACGAGATTTAATA
This sequence comes from uncultured bacterium, assembly GCA_964343085.1. GTDB lineage: Bacteria > Fidelibacterota > Marinisomatia > Marinisomatales > UBA1611 > CAZLPW01. The sequence continues at coordinate 971 of CAYFIF010000323.1, forward strand.
AAAAATAGGATCGAGATTTTATTAAAATAAAAATTGTTAACATAATAAAACCAATGGAGTAGAAATGAAAAACTTTATAGCTCTAGACAATATTGAGTCGTTTTTAAAAAACATGGAAAATGATGAGAAGCTAAAAATTGCCAGAAACTCTGCTATTAGAAATCAAATTACAGAAATTTCAATCAATTGGGAACAGTTTCGAAAAATTGACCATACATTTTCTAATTTTATCAAAGATGAAATGCCAGCCACAAATCAAAAAAGCAGTGGTCGTTGTTGGGGTTTTGCTGGACTAAATTTATTTAGGTTGTTCTTGGGTCGAAAACATCATCTTAAAGATTTTCAATTTTCGCAGAGCTATTTTATGTTTTGGGATAAGCTTGAAAAAGCTAATTATTTTTTAGAATCAATTATTAAGACCTCCAATAAACAATCGAATAGTCGCATAGTAATGCATTTATTATCAAATCCAATTCAAGATGGTGGTCAATGGGATATGTGGGTAAACCTTGTTAATAAATATGGTGTAGTTCCTCAATCAGTAATGCCAGAGACTTATCAATCAAGTAAGTCTGGGCGGATGAATCGGATGATAACTCGAAAACTTCGTGAATATGCAAAAGATTTGAGAGAAGCAAAAAATAATGGAGCTTCAATAGAAAATCTTGGGATATTAAAAGCCCAAATGTTAGAAATTATTTTTCGCTTGCTCACAATTCATATAGGAACACCTCCAACCTCATTTGATTGGCAAATAAAAAATAAAAACAATGAGTTTAAAAGAT
>CAYFIF010000324.1:0-1755 GCA_964343085.1 uncultured bacterium
GAATTTCTTCCTCTTTTTCTTTTTTTATAGGTAAATAAAACTGCTCCCAAGCTAGAAGAAAACCCTTAGGCAAAAGTTTAGATTTCTTTTTCGTTTTTACTAAAACTGTCAGATAATATTCACTCCCTGGTAAAATTGAAATATTACCATGGTTAAAAGAAAATACCTCGCTTTCCCCTGGATTTAAATTCATTTGAGTGAGCTTGCCACTCATAATTATTTTACCATCTTCTTCAATTATCCAAGAAAAATCTAAATGGTCTAGATTTAAAAAATTATACCCATTTTTAATAATTATTTTTGTTATTCTTGAAGTATTTTGATCTTGATCCAGCATTTTCAATTTTATTGGCTGGTATACTTTTTTTACCTCATAAATATGTGGATTTAAGGAACGATCTGCTGATACCAAACCATTAGCACAAAAATTAGAATCGTTTTTTAAAATTTCTGAATTTGTATCGCCTCCATATGCCCAATACTCATTTCCAGAAGAATCTGTTTTTAACAAAACTTGATCCGCCCAATCCCATATAAAGCCCCCTTGTAATATATCTTTTTCATCTATTAGCTCCCAGTATTCCTTTAAATTCCCGACACTATTACCCATAGCATGGGCATATTCACATAGAATCAGAGGGCGTTTTGGATTCGATTTGACATAACCCTCTAAATATTCTACATTTTTATACATCGGGAAAACAATATCTGTAGTTTTATTTAAAGCCGCTTGTTCATAAACAACGGGACGGGTATTATCTCTTTTCTTAATCCAATTATAAATTTTATTAAAATTGGTTCCATCTCCAGCTTCATTACCCATAGACCAGAGAATAATACATACCTGATTCTTATCTCTTTCAACCATCCGATTTGCTCTATCCATAAATTGGTCCGCCCAACTTGTATCATTTGTTAAGTGTTCATATCCAAACTTAGTCCATTCCATTCCATGAGCCTCTATATTAGCTTCATCAACTACATATAGACCGTATTGATTGCAAAGCTCATACCACAGCTCTTGATTAGGGTAATGGGACAATCTAACAGCATTAATATTGTTCTCTTTCATAAGTTTAATATCTTTCAACATTAACTCTTCCGTTATAGCTCTGCCATGAATAGGGTCCCACTCATGGCGATTAACACCTCTAATAACAATTTTTTCCCCATTAAGTAATAATCTACCATTAATTATCTCGACCCTTTTAAACCCGATATTTTGTATAACAGTTTGAATTAAATTTCTTTGACTATCATATAAAAAAAGCTGCATCTGGTACAATTCTGGTGTTTCTGCAGACCAAGGAATCACTCTACCCACACTAGAAGAAAAATAAATTCTTTTAGTAGAATCAATGCTGGTAGTTTTTTCCATATCTAATATTTTTTGCTTACCTTTTTTAATTGTTAAGCCAATATGATATTTACCAGTATATCTTTCTTTATTTAATAAATCTACCTCTAGCAAACATATTCCTCTCTTGTAATTATCACTCAATCCTGCTTTGACAAAGTAATCTTCAATTCTAACCTTCGGTAAAGCATACAAATAAACACTACGCTCTATACCGCTTAGCCGCCAAGTATCCTGACATTCCAAATAAGAGCCATCAGAAAATCGAAAAACTTTTACCGCAACTTTATTCTCCCCTTTTTTTATTACATTGGTAATATCAAACTCCGCAGGAGTTTTAGAACCTTGACTATAACCAACCATTTCTCCATTAACCCAAACATAAAATGCAGAGCGTA
>CAYFIF010000325.1:0-1745 GCA_964343085.1 uncultured bacterium
TGATTTAGCAATGATCTCGGGAAACGAATTTCCTGAAATATCACCGGCTAATATTGGTTCTTTTAATTTTGTTTCCAATGGAAACCCAGCCATTGCAATTAAGTCTGAATTGAATGCATGTAAATATCCTTCATTATCCAAAGCGAGTAAATCAAGGGTCCCGTCGAGATTAAGATCTACACCGGCTAGATAGGTAAACCTTTTATCAGTATATTTTATCGGCTGGTTATTAAAATTATTTATTGATATTCCATAACCCGTCGGAGGAATCATGTAATTAAATATAGAATTAAAAAAAACCCTTCTAGTATGACTCTCCCATTCAGAAATTGTTATAGTATCAACATCACCATAAAAGTTTTCAAAAATTGTAATAGAAAAATCTTCCTCATAAATTATATGATCAATAATAAACTCTTGAATTTGATGAATATAATATAACTTTGTAATTTTCACTGAATTTTGTAGAAACTCCCTTACTTCAAAAAATGTAGTATCAGAATTGATACCAAAACCCATAAAAATATCCTTAGAATTAGATTCCAAATCCATAATGAACTTTCTGCTAGAAATATTTGTACTAGGCGACCACCAAAGAGAGTCTTTCCCTCCAATAATTTCATTCAAACCATCATTATTAAAATCAACAGCTGCTCTAATAAAAGCAGTCGAATCAGGAAAACCTTCCATAATATAATCATGAGTTACAACAAAAGTCATAGTATCTGATGGACCACCAATATCACCAATGGTAATACCAGATTTATAACCATAATTATCATTCGTATTTGGATATGTAAAGGGCCCAAAATCTATATTTGATCCTTCATATAATGGATTAGCTCGTTCATATTCAAGATTGCCCTTGAACCACATATCACCAAAATATCCTGCCGATGGGTTGTTAAATATAAAAAAAGATTCTTTACCAATATCCTGTGCTCCATCAGCCTCTTCAATGTCAATACCTAATCTGTTAATATCAGCATTAATTGTATAATTAGAAAATTCAGATTCAATTACTGCCTCATCAATATGCCAAATTAGTAATCCAGATGATGGAAGACCCAGGTCGTAATTTGGTATATTAATTACTACACCATTAATATCTTTCTCTATTTCCACACTATCAAAAAGGATCTCAATTAGTGGAGGATATCTACTATTTCCTGATTTTTCATAATTTTTATAAGACATTGAGTCTAAGCTCACATTCTTATATACATAATTATTTCGGTTTTCAATTAAAAAATACTCTGAATCATTGATATCAACTTTTGCTATCTGATTAGGGCTTTTATCATATAGGGTCACTTGTGAATTATAAGGAATATATGATGCCTCTTCCCACCCTGCATAAATTCTTGTCCATGCTGTAGGTTTTGATGGAATTAAACCTCTCCCATTATTTGAACCTTGATCCATTAGACCAAATATACCAACTCCACTCTCACCATTATTAATATTCCACAGAGGAGGTAAACCAATAAAGAACCCAACCATCAAAGCAAAAGTACCTGTGAGCCCATATTGATATTCACACGGCTCAGAAGTATTAAACATATCCAATGAAATTTCATACAGCAAATGATTCTGTGTTTCAGGAAGAATAATTCCCTTAGATATCATAGCCCCACCTATAATTAAACCCTCCGCAGCTATGTAATTTTGAATCATTTGATTATCAATGTATGTCGATGGAATATCTTCAGGAGTTGGATCTAGAAATGGTAAAGAAAAATCTT
>CAYFIF010000326.1:0-1740 GCA_964343085.1 uncultured bacterium
GGGCATATGGCCCATTTCTCCCGCAAATCCATCGTATCCATAAAGCAACCTCCCACCACTAAAGATACCACTACCAAGCCCTGTGCCAAGGGTAATAACAATAAAATCATTTAAATCAACTGCGACACCGTAATATTTTTCCCCTAAAGCAGCAGCATTAGCATCATTAGTTAATAAGACCTTACAATCAAAACGATCCATTAGTATTTTAGTAATATGAGTATTTCCCCAACTTAGATTAGGGGGAGATTGTATTATACCAGTATAGTGATTCCCATTTGGAGCGCCAATTCCAATTCCTGTCAATTTTATATTTTTATTATCTTCTAGAAAATGTTTTATTTTTGATTCTAGTCGATCGATTAGATCTATTGGAGGCAAAAATCCATTTGTTGGGATTTCATTGTGATGATGTATATATCCATCTTGATCTATAAAACCATAAACCGTATTAGTACCGCCTATATCAATACCTAATGCTACTTGTTTACTCATCAATTAATATTCCAATTTTTTTAACTTTAAATAATAATAAAAATAATTTAAAAAACTTCGCTAGTAATGGTTATCTAGTTTAGCTCTGAACCCTGTCTAACTTTCATATCAATAATAGGAGGCGTATTTGGTTCTGGTTCTATTACAACAGTTCGTGTTACTGTAGCTTTCGATCCATAATCATCTGAAACAGTGAGTTCAAAAGTATATTCTCCTGCTTCAGCTTCAAAACTAACCTTTCCAGAAAAAGGATTGGGTTTTATAGTTACAGGATCACCATTGATTTGTTTCCATACATATTGAATCTCATCTCCAATATCCGGATCAAAAGAATTTGTTGCATCAAGAATCATTGGATAAGTTTTTGTTAAAGGTGAACTATCATGTTCAACCATTACTTTTACTTTTTTTCTTTCAGCTAATGCCATTTTTTCCAGTAAATCAATTTTTTCCAATGTCTGAATCGGACGTTTTTCGACATATTCTATGCTATCTACCTTAACTTGTTTTGCTTCGCTTAATACCGCTGCTTCATAGGATTTCCATTGGAATAACATTAAACATGAAACCAATATTGCAATTATTGATATCGTTTTTCCAAATTTTTCATTATAAAACAATAATGCTTTCATTATTTATATAGGATAATTCATTTAATCTAATTATTAATAACCTGACTTTCTATGTCAGATATTAATTGTTTTGCCATTTTATTATATGCACGCACACCAGCAAGTTCTGAGGATTCAAAATCAGCACCTTTTATATCTGAAATAGCAACATAAATGAATTCATCTTGAGTCTTAGCATCTTTAAATGAAACTGAAGCATTACCAAATGTAAAATATGGAAAATTACTACCCATTCTTTTTGACTTTTTCATCGTATTTGCTTTTATAGAAATAATAACATCAAAATTATTGTTTACAAATTCAATTTTTGAATTAAAAAACTGCTTTATAGCAGGTTCTAAAATTGGATCATCCAATACCATATCAAGATTTTTTTCTGAAGATTTTATTATTGCTTTTGCTGGGCTAACATTGATAGTTATTGAATGTTTTTTGGGACTTAAATCGAGATATTTCCCCTCCAATGGCATTCCTTGGAATAATGTATCATAATCAAATAAATATTGCATAGCAAAAGAAGATGCAGATGTAGGAGTTGTGAAATCATGAGTAATGAGTCCTTCTGCATCTGTATAAATTGTGTAATGATTATTTTCGAATAAAAGCTTTACTG
>CAYFIF010000327.1:0-1733 GCA_964343085.1 uncultured bacterium
ACCAAGTTCTAATAATGGAGCAACTCGACCATTGATATCTACCTTGCCTACTGACGGTAATAATACACCCGCCAGTAATCCTAGGATCGTGCTTTTCCCAGCACCATTTTTTCCAATAATTCCGACTGTTTCTCCGCTAAAGATCTCAAGGTCAATATGCTCTAAGACTGTTCTTCTTGTAGATCTCATTGACCTTATTGCATTAGGTAGATTAAATAAAAAACTCTTGATCCCACCTGTAAAATGATGATACATTATAAAATCTTTACTAACATTTGAACATTTTATAACTGGCTCCACTATAGGACCTCCGCAAATTTCCAGACTAATTTTTTATATGTCATTTGACCGATCATCAAAAAAATCATACTATATCCAAATGCAATTAAAACATACTCTATATTTACTTGACCATAGAGAAATAAATTCCTCCAACTAACCATTAATGGTGCAACTGGGTTAAGTGACACCAAATATTTGTATTTATCTGGAACCATATCAAAACTGTAAATGATCGGAGTTAAAAAGAATAAAAAAGTCATTAATATAGGGACAAGCCGAGCCATATCCCTAAAAAACAAATTAATTGTAGCTATAAACAAGCTTATACTATAAGTAATTGTAAATTGCAAAATCAATAGCAATGGTGCACACCAAGCTAAATTAATTGATAGAGGAACATCATAAATAAAAAAGAAAAGAATAATAACCGGTATCGAAAGCATAAAATGAATACAATCATTGCAGATACTTGCAATAACTAAAGTATTACGTGGAAAATTTATTTTTTTTATTATTGATTGGTTAGAGATAAATAAATTAGAAGATTCATTGATTGAATTTGCGAACCATTGCCATGGAAACATACCTGTGATTAAAAAAAGTGTGTAATTTTCCATCTCAATTCGCATTACGATCTTGAAAGCAATAAAATATACCAGAGCAAATGAGAGTGGCTGAAGGACAGACCAAAAATAACCCAAAACATTGTTCTTGTATCGGATCTTCATCTCTTTAGCTGTAAGAACTGTTATCAAATCAGTAATATATTTTGCCGATCTGTTCATTCTTCTACTTTATCCAATATCTCAATTAATTCAACCTTAAAAATAAGGCAGCTATTGCCCGGGACTATCCTGTTTCCTCCTTCTCCATAAGCTAATTTAGGATGGATAAACAATTCATAAATTGACCCTTCTTTCATTAATTGTAATCCCTCTGTCCAACCTTTGATAACTTGATTCACCATAAACTTCGAAGGGTTTCCACGCTTTATTGAAGAATCAAACTCTGAACCATCAACAAAATTCCCGCTGTAATGTACTGAAACCGTACTATTATAAGATGGAAGATCGCCATTACCCCCTCTTATAATTCGATATTGAAGCCCTGAATCAGTCTCAACAATATCAGGATTGATTTTCTTATTCTTCTCAAGAAATGATTCTGCTCCCCGGAGCCTTTTCTTATTCTCTACTTGCAATTTTTCTTTTCCCCGACTATCAACCTTAGTATGTAACCATTCGGCACCATCAGAAGGGTCAGGATAAAGATAACGAGCGTTGAATTCTACTGCAACTGCGTGGACTTTCTTGCCGAGCGCTTTTAATGCTAAAGCTCTTATTTCAAAGGCACTAATAATTGGGGTATGTAGAACAAAATATTTGGACCTTTCAACAACTTCTTCTAAAAGTTCAGTGTTTTTGGTCTTCAAACCAAGATCAAGCATAGAC
>CAYFIF010000328.1:0-1728 GCA_964343085.1 uncultured bacterium
CCTATTGAAACTAAGAAAGCATATTTATTCAACCTTTCTTGTAGAATCGCCATTTTCTCAGTTAAAATTGGTTTTTTAATAATAATTTCAGACATACTTATGTAGATAAAATCTTAATTAGGTTTTTTATAGAATTCTCATCTGCAATAACAAACTCACAATCAATAAGATCATAGGAACTGACCTTTTTAGACTCTACAACAAAGACATCTTTCAAATTGCTTGTAGCCATTTTAATATTCTCATCAATTTTATCAACAAGAACGGTTACTTTTTTCCCATTTAAATTTATATCAGTTAAAAAATTGACAAACGCAGATGTCTTATGGCTTCCCATTTCTAATGAATCCAAAACAACCAATCTTCTTTCAGAAAAAATATTAGAAAGAACTGATCTCCGAGCTAGCTTACTAAGCTTTTTTGTAATTTTCTTTGTGTACTTATGGGGTTCAGGCCCAAATATAGTACCACCCCCTCGCCAAAGAGGAGAACGATTAGTTCCTGCTCTTGCCGCACCTCTTCCTTTTTGTTTCCATGGTTTTTTACCACCTCCATTAACCATTGCACGATTCTTTGAAGAATGAGTACCTTGCCTCATATTCGATAATTCAGCTAATACAACCTGCCTCACTACTTCAATATTAGGATCTATGCCAAAGACACTTTTTTCTAACTTGATTTGTCGAGATTTGGATCCTGTTATATCTAAAATATCTATTTTCATATTACTTCGTAATTATAATAGTTCCATTAATAGAACCTGGGACAGATCCTTTAACAAATAAATGATTTTTTTCTTTATCTACTTTTACGACCTCTAAATTATCGATAGATACATTACTGTTACCTTTCCTACCCGCCATACGCATGCCAGGAAATACCCTAGAAGGCCAAGAAGCCTGGCCGATAGAACCAGGTGCTCTCATTGTATGTCCAGTGCCATGTGTTTTTTTCTGCCTAGAAAAATTATGCCGTTTAATAACACCCGTATAACCTCTCCCTTTAGATTTTCCACGAACTCTAACATAATCACCAATCTGAAAAAGACCGACATGAAATATCTGACCAGGTTTGTAATCAAAACCAGGAACTTTTTCAAATTCTACTAATACTTTTCCATAATTATATGCTTTATTCTGAGACTTAAGTCCTAAGGATCTAAAATGACCATCCAATGGTTTATTGGTATGTTTTTCTTTTCTAGAACCATACCCCACTTGGATAGCATCATAACCATCTTTTTCAACGGTTTTAACCTGCATTACCTGACAAGGACCCGCATCTAAAACTGTGACAGGAATAGATTCACCATTACTATTAAAAATCCTAGTCATACCAACTTTTTTACCAATTAAACCACGCATAAATACTTATACCTTTATCTCTATATCAACACCAGCAGGCAGATCAAGTTTCATTAATGATTCAACAGTTTTCGGAGTAGAATTAATTATATCAACCAATCTCTTATGAATTTTTGTCTGAAATTGTTCTCTAGATTTTTTATCTACATGAGGCGATCTCAGGATTGTGTAAATAGTCCGTTTACTAGGCAATGGAATTGGGCCAGAGATGATTGCACCAGTAGATTTTGCAGTTTTAACAATTTTTTCAGTAGACTTATCTAAAAGCAAATGATCATATGCTCTAAGACTAATTCTAATTGTTTGATTTGCCATAATTATTTATTTAGTTATTTTTTAATATCCGTAACAACACCTGCTCCCA
>CAYFIF010000329.1:0-1728 GCA_964343085.1 uncultured bacterium
CAAGAGTTAAAACTGCGAAGAAAATTAATCCACACATTAATGTGCGAATTGGTGATATAACGAATAAAACAGTGTTTGATTATTTTGATAAAGCAAAATATGATTTAATTATAATCAGAGATGTTATAGAGCATATAATAGAAAAAGATAAAGCCTTTAAGAATATGAGAAAATTATTAAAGGCTAATGGATATATCTTTATTACATTCCCTCCACTCTACTCTCCGTTTGCTGGGCATCAGCAAAATGGTCGAACAATTATTGCCAAGACACCCTATATACATTTATTCCCAGAAAGATTAATTAATTTTTTGGCAAAAATTTTAAATGAAAATAAATCTGTAATAAAAGATATTTTATTTAATAGAATTAATGGATTATCAGTAAAATATTTTTCTTCACTTTGTAATGAAAATAATTTAGATATATTAGATTTAAACTTATTCTTAATTCGCCCGGTTTTTCAAATTAGGTTCGGTTTAAAACCAAGAATATTTCCGAATATACCTTTTTTAAGGGAATTTTTTTCGCTAGGGTGTGAAACAATTTTAAAAAAAACAATTAATGCCTAAGCCGACCATTAGTATTGTCACCCCATCTTATAATAGAGCTGGTGAGATAAATTTATTAATAAATTCAATTTGCCAACAAAAGTTTAATTTAGACCTAATCGAGCTAATTATTTCAGATGATGGATCTACGGATAACACAGAGCAAATTGTAAAAAAGTGGGAACAAAAAACTGGATTTGAAATAAAATATATAAAGCAAAAAAATCAAGGGCCTGGTAAGGCCCGAAATAATGGCATGATACATTCTGAGGGGGATTTAATTTTATTTATCGATTCAGATTGTGAAGCAGATCCTTATTGGGTGAAAAATATTTATGATTGCTTTTTAAAGGAAAATTTTGATGCTTGTGGAGGGCCTGATGGCGCGAAAGAAGATTTTAGTCTTCTTCAAAAATCAATAGATTTTTCAATGACTTCTTTTTTTACGACAGGAGGCATGAGAGGTCATAGTAAAAATATGATTGCTAAATTTTATCCAAGGACGCACAATATGGGCCTTAAAAGAAAAGTTTATGAAAAAATTGGAGGTTTTGGAGATTTACGCCACGGGCAAGATATAGAATATAGCAATAGGATTCGTTTATCTGGTGCAAAAATTTGTTTTATCCCTGATGCGTTAGTCTATCACCGTAGACGCACAACTATAAGACAATTCTTCAAACAGGTATTCAATTGGGGTGTCGCTAGAATAAATTTATTTTACATTGATAGGAGTCTCCTAGAGCCTATTCATTTGCTTCCTGCTATGTCATTGGTTTTTACAGTTCTAGTTTTAGGAGGTTGTTTAATATTACCAAAAATATTTGTTCCAATTTTAATTTTTTTTATTGTTTTCTTGTTTTTAATAAGTTTATTTGGATCAATTAAATACAAAAATATATCAATTATATTTTTTATACCATTTATCATCCCGATACAAATTTTTGGATATGGTCTAGGATTTATTTGGGCATATTTGAGTAGACTAGTATTAGGGAAAGATGAATTAGTTGGATTCAAAAAAAGATATTACAAATGAAAAAATGAATAAGGATTATTCCAAAATACAAACAATATTATTAGGGTTGGCTTTTATCTTAGTACATTTGTTTATTCTAGAGCCTGTTATCTTTGATCATTTAGTACCTCAAGGAGTCGATGTTATTGGCTCTGTTGG
>CAYFIF010000330.1:0-1724 GCA_964343085.1 uncultured bacterium
ATATGGCGATGTTATAGTCGGTTTGTTAACAGATGAGGCAATTGCTAGTTATAAGCGTTTGCCACTTATACCCTTTAAAGAAAGGAAACTTATCCTGTCAAGCATTAAAGGTGTAGACGAAGTTCGTGAGCAGAATACTCTTGATTATGTACCTAACCTACGCATTATTAAACCCAATTATGTTGTTCATGGTACAGATTGGAGAACTGGAGTTCAAAAAGAAACTCGTCAAAGAGTTATTGATACCTTAAGGGAATGGGATGGGGAATTAATTGAGCCAGATTATACGCAAGGAATCTCCTCTACAGTTTTAAATACTGCTATTAAAAGTAGAGGTATAACTCCAGCAAGAAGATTAGAATCATTGAGAAGATTAATAGACGCAAAGCCATTATTGAATTTTATGGAAACTCACAATGGTTTATCTGGTCTAGTTGTTGAAAAAACATCTGTTCAAAAAGGGCATCAAAAAAAAGAATTTGATGGATTTTGGCTCAGTAGCCTTACCCTTTCTACCTCTAAAGGTAAACCGGATACAGAGTTAGTTGACTTTTCTTCTCGATTCAGCATAGTTGAAGAAATTTTAGAGGTTTCTACAAAACCTATGATTGTTGATGGCGATTCAGGTGGGAAAACTGAGCATTTCCAATTTACAGTTCGGACACTTGAGCGATTGGGTGTATCTGCTATTATAATTGAAGACAAAATTGGAGACAAGAGAAATTCATTATTTGGAACTGATGTAGTTCAGAAACAAGATTCGATTGAAAACTTTTGTGAGAAAATAAAAGAGGGTAAACGCGCACTTGTGACTAATGATTTTATGATTATTGCCAGAATTGAAAGTTTAATTCTTGATAAGGGGATGAATGATGCTATTTCTAGAGCACATTCTTATATTAAAGCAGGTGCCGATGGAATTATGATCCATAGCAAAGAAAAAAGTGGGGACGAAATAATTAAATTTTGTAATGAATATAAGCTATTTAAAAGAAAAGTTCCTCTTGTGGTTGTTCCCTCCACTTTTTCACATATAACAGAGACTGAATTTAAGGAGCTCGGGGTCAACATGGTGATATATGGGAATCATTTAATTCGAAGTGCATACCCTGCAATGGTTGAGGTTGCAAAATCAATATTGAAAGAAGAATCTTGTTCAAAAGCATCTGATGAGCATTGTATGCCTATAAAAGAAATACTAACACTTATTCCTGAAAAATATTAGTGAATATTAGCCCAGAAATTTTTTTTAATGTTTTAGAAAAAGAAGGTGTAATATTCTATACTGGAGTACCCGACTCTTTGTTAAAGCATTTCTGTTTTTATGTTAATGATAATGTTCCAGAAGAAAGACATTTAATTGCAGCAAATGAAGGGAATGCAATTGCAATAGCAGCGGGTTATAATTTAGGTACTGGTAAACTACCGCTTGTCTATATGCAAAACTCTGGTTTAGGGAATGCTGTAAATCCATTACTATCTTTGTGTGATCCTGATGTTTATTCAATTCCTATGATTTTACTGATTGGATGGAGAGGTTGTCCAGGTATTCCTGATGAGCCTCAGCATATTAAACAGGGTAAAATTCAAATTGCAATATTAGAAACGATGGGAATACCCCATTGCATTATTTCAAATGGGGATGACCAATTTGAAGAAAAGTTAAAAAATGGAGTGAAGACTGCCCATGCTAATAAAATGCCATATGCAATTTTAGTTAAAAA
>CAYFIF010000331.1:0-1683 GCA_964343085.1 uncultured bacterium
AAAAGAGAGACTGAAGCTTTTGTTTTTTTTATCATTTCCAATTTTTGGCCTAGGATCTAAAATATTATCTTCATCTCTTTCTAATTGTGGTTCATGATTTTCAATATTTTCTATGTCTTTAACTAACTCGGTTTCATTTTTTAAATTTCCACTAACTTTTTTGCTGGTTTTTTCTAATTCGAGAGGTGCTTGTTGTGGCTTCACTAGATTATCACCCAGAGTATCTTTTTTATCTTCTTTTTTATTATTAACAACATTATCTGGAGTCGTATTTTTAGTTCCTTCTTTTGAAAAAGAATCATTCTGATCATCTATAGATTTGTTAATATTATTACCTGGAATTGATTCATCTTTGACTTTCGATAAAATTTCTTCAATCGTGATTACTGAATCCATCTCAATTAATTTAAACGCGGTCATTTCAAGTACCAAAAATGGATCATGTGCTTTTCTAATGGTTTTACTAACATCTGAAAGTATTTGACCGGTACGTAATAAATCCATTCGATTCCATTTTTTTGCTTCTTCTTTATATCTCAATTTGTTTTCCTCATTGAGATCCAATAATAAATCTCCACTTTCCATACCCGCATATAAAAGATTCCGAATATGCTGACTGATACCATTTAAAACCTCGGAAGCAGGAACACCAAATTCCAAAAATTTTGCAATAGTATTAACTAAAATATTTTCATTTTTTTCTAGAATAGATGTAGAAAAATCAAAAAACAAATCACTATTAACAAGACCGAGAGCATCCATCACTGATTTATATTCAATTTTTTCGCCACAAAACGCAATGACTTGATCAAGTAAACTCAAAGCATCTCGCATACTTCCATCTGCTTTTCTAGAAATTAATGCGATAGACTCGCTGTCAAAGATGATTTTTTCTTTTTCAAGAACCAGACTTAAATGTTTAACTATATCAGCAGAAGAAATTCTATTAAAATCAAATCGTTGACACCTGGAAATTATTGTTGGAGGTATTTTATGAACATCGGTCGTGCAAAAAATAAATTTTGCATGACTAGGAGGTTCCTCTAAAGTCCTTAGAAGCGCATTAAATGCTTGATTAGTTAACATATGAACCTCATCAATAATAATAACCCTATACGTACAATTCATCGGTGCAAACTTAATTTGCTCTCTCAAATTTCTAATTTCTTCAATGCCTCGGTTTGATGCACCATCGATTTCTAAAACATCAATCGACCTTCCACCAGAAATTTCAAGAGAGATATTTGAAACAGGGTCATAATTTGCTGTAGGTCCATTCTCAGCATTTAAAGACATAGCCATCAGTCGTGCCATAGTAGTTTTTCCAACACCCCTGGGGCCTGAAAAAATATATCCCTGCGCTATCCTATCTCTTGAGATAGAATTTATTAAAGTTTGGGTAATATGTTTCTGCCCAACCACATCCTCAAACCTTTGAGGTCTCCACTTAATCGAAAGTACTTTATATTCCATATTGTTTTTGAATCGGCCGTGCGTTACCCTTTGACCATCTTGAAAACGTGCCAATATAACCTATATGGCTCCGAAACAATGATCTGAAAGCACGCAAATATTTTAATTTACCGCTGCTCCTTTCCAGGCCTGACGGGGTTCATTAAACATCCGCCGCTACAGGTTGTAACTTCAATACCACTAAGATATATAAACAAGCTCCTCAACAAC
>CAYFIF010000332.1:0-1668 GCA_964343085.1 uncultured bacterium
GGGCAATTTACAGGTTTTTCATTGCGTTCAGATGATCAGGCTTCAATTCCTAAAGAGTTTGCCTTGCACACTAACTATCCTAATCCATTTAATCCAACGACTACTATTCAGTATGATTTGGAATCTATAACTTTGGTAAAACTTCAAATTTTTGATATAAAAGGCAGACTGCTAAAAACTCTAGTTAATGAGATACAAAATCCTGGAAGATATTTATCCAAGTGGGATGCTACTGATATGTTAGGGAATCATGTAAGTGCGGGTGTCTATCTTTACTATATAGAGGCAGGAGAAAATCGTGCATCTAAAAAAATGATTTTATTAAAATAATTAACTAAACTGCTATACCTTATATAGCTAAAAAAAATTATTATGCCGCGGTGGTGGAATTGGTAGACACGCCAGATTTAGGATCTGGTGCCCTTAGGGTGTGAAGGTTCGAGTCCTTTCCGCGGTACTATGATATATTCTGGAATATTCTGGGCAGAGCTCAAGCTCTCTACATGTTATTGCTGCGATTTAATTATAAACAATAATATTATAAATAATTAAAATGAAATTCTTTTTTAGAAATAAGCTTAATAATATTTTGCGAATAAAGGGTGAAAAAGCGGGTATAATTCCAGTTACTGACCTTGAACATGAAGATCAACGATTAGATGAGGTAAACCGTCTTGGAATTATAGATAGAGACCTTAGTGACGAAAGGAAATATAATTCATTTACTCAATTAGCAACTTATCTAACGGGTTGTGAACGCAGTATGATAAATATTTTAGACTCCAGTGTCCAACATTGTAAAGCTAATTTTGGTTTTAATATGATTGAATCACATATGACCAAAGAAATGCCAAGAGAGATTTCGGTTTGCCAGTATAGCCTATCTAACCCTAAAGAACCATTGATAATTGAAAATTTATTTGAGGATGAACGCACAAAAAACATGTCCAAATTAGGAGTTGGTCCAGTATTCCAATTTTATGCTGGTTCTCCTTTGATAACCTCTAAAGGCTATTCAATCGGGACTCTTTGTGTATTGGATTCATCGCCACAAAAACTTATTCATCAGCAAGTCGAAGGTCTTCGTTTATTATCTGATCAAATAGTTAGTATGATTGAAAACGAGTCCATTGATTTAAAAAAAGATAATGACAAAATAAGTAATAATATTACTGAACAAAAATATGAAGGAAAATACTACTCGGCTGTAAGTATTCTATTTGCAGATTTTGTAGGATTTACAAAAATGGTGGAAGATTCTGAGCCAGGAGAGTTATTGGAAACATTAAACAGCTTTTTTATGGGTTTTGACAAAATTATTTTAAAACATAATGTCTTAAAGGTTAAGACTATAGGCGATTGTTATATGTGTGTTTCAGGTATTCCTGATCAGAAAAAATCACATGCTCATGAAATTTGCTCTGCGGCTAAAGACATTCTTCAATTTGTGGAAGGAACAAACATTCAGCATGAAGTTGTTGGTAAGCCTCATTGGGATATTCGCATAGGAATTCATTCTGGTCCAGTGATTGCAGGGACCTCAGTTGATTCTTTTGATATTTGGGGAGATGCAGTGAATATTGCTGCAAGGATTGAAAGTTCGGGGGAAAAAGGTAAAATTCACATTTCAGAAAAGACAGCTAATTATTTAGAAGGTTCTGAAAAATT
>CAYFIF010000333.1:0-1665 GCA_964343085.1 uncultured bacterium
TAAAAAAGCAAGCAATGAAGCACTGAGAATAATATTCAAATGCATAAACGCAGGCCCACCAATGAAGTACCCTAAAACAGAACAAGAAAACACCATAATAATTGCTACGCCACCTGCTAATCCATCGAGACCATCTATCAGGTTAACAGAATTAACTACTCCTAAAAACCAAAATAAAAAAAATGGGATTAAAAAAGTTTTTTCAAAAATTTGGATAGTACCTAAAAAAGTGAAATGATTTACCTGAGGCAAAAAATGGAAAAGTATCATTAATCCAATAAAAATTTGTACAATTAACTTAACCCACCATGATATAGAAATATGATCATCAACGGCCCCTAATAGAATAATAAAAATTGCACCCAACAAGTACCAGTTGTATTCGCCTGAATTATTTATCGATAAAGCAGCCAGGACTATCGTCACAATACCAAATGCAATACCGCCATAACGTGATCTTGGCTCTTTATGTAATTTTGATAAGCTTGGTTTATCTATAAAAAATGAAGGATCAACGTACCTTAATAAAAAATGAGAAAACCAAAGAGTAAAACCAAAGGATAAAGTAAAATATGTTAAAGCATACATAATATTTAAAATGTTTTAATATCTATTAGACCAATATAACCTAAAAATATCACTTCTTATGTTTGATACTTTAGCAAAAAAAAAGCGGTCAAAATAGACCGCTTTTTAAAAGAAAACTATGATTTTTCTAGAATGTGTAATCTAATCTGGCACCTAAGCCACCCCAATAGGACGCTTCACCATTCTCTAGAAGTTCAGAAGAGATAAAGCCTTCTCCACCAACAAGAATATTAACAGGAAGTCCAAGAGATCTTTTCATTATTCTTTCAAGAGAAACACCGGCGAAACCACGAACACCCATTCCATCACCAACAAGCCCAACATGGCCTTCGGCAAAGACCATTTTAGCTAACGTGAGATTACCACCAACACCAATTGCTGATGGATTTATATCTACTGGTGTTGTCACATCCACACCTAGAATATTCATTGTATATTCCGCTTTCCCTGAGTACGCACCAAACGCTAAACTAATTTTAAAGCGACCCAAATTGCCTAAATCAAAACCATAGGGTGTCATTATAACCAAGCTACCGCCTACAGGAGTATTGGTTATAAATTCTCCATTAACAAAGCCCAGACTACCTGTTAAGCCAGCACTAAAACCTTCTAAAGGACTTGATGCTTCTTCTTCCTCATATTCCAAAAGTTCCTCTTCAAGCCCCATTTCATCCATAGACTCATCCATAGATTCATCTTGAGTTGTGTCAGTTACAGTTTCTTCCATCATGTCATCTTGTGCTATCAGCCAAGTGGAAAGACCAAAAGAAATTATTAATACCAAAATTCTTTTAAAGTTCATTTTACTCTCTCTATTTATTTCAAAATTGTAAACGAGTTTATGAAAATATATGATGCTGTCAAAGATATTTTTAAAATCAGGTTTTTTAATATTTTATTATTTTACCAATCTTGAATTTTAATCTTGTAACAATTTCTAAAATGGGATCATTATCTAAATTGTTTTTTTTATAACGTAAACCTAAATTTATTCTAGAGCCATCGCTAAAACTGTAATCAACTGCCAATTCAGTTTCAAAATTTTTAGTGAATGGTTTGGTTGGAAAGGGTTCTGAA
>CAYFIF010000334.1:0-1657 GCA_964343085.1 uncultured bacterium
AATGAAGCAACCAGTATTATTTTTGAAGAGGCTGGACCCTCTGCAAATATAATTTTTGGAGCAGTAATTGATAGTAGTTTAGGAGATGAAATTCGTGTAACAGTAATAGCAACAGGGTTCAATATTCCAAATAATCTAGAAACAGATAAATCAGATGGAGTAAATGATCAATCAAATGGCAACGTATCAACTAGAATTCTCCAAGATCAAGTTAATGAACCTCTTTACTCTCAAAGAGAAGAAATTCCCGAAGAAAAAAATAAGCCAGAAAAACCAACAATGAAATTTGATGACACTAAAGAGACACCTACTGTAATATATGGTAAAGATCTACAAGTACCCGCATTTATACGCAGACAGCAGGATTAATAATAATAATAATAATAGTGGAACGGAGGATAGAAAAGTGATTTAAATCTTAACACCTTTTGCTCTAAGTTCTTTTACAACCTTACTGATACCTTTTTTGTCTATAATTCTCATACCTTTTGTAGATAGTCTTAAACTGATAAACCTTTTTTCATCAGGAAGCCAAAATTTTTTTCTTTGAAGGTTTATATTGAACCTTCTCCTACTCTTGTTATTAGCATGACTAACATTATTTCCAAACATAGGCCTCTTGCCAGTGACGTCACATACTCTACTCATTATAAAATATACTCTTAATTTTAGGTGCTAATTTTAGTATTATATTTAATTATCGCAAAATAAACTTTTAACCAAACTCTAATCAAAAAATTTATACCAAATACAACTAATCGCCGAAATCAAGCCGTCGATTAAACGTAGCTTTTTACCCTCAGTTTTACCTCTCCTTTTGTATTTTACATGGACTTCTGTTATTCTAAAACCAAATCTATGAACTTTTGCAGTAATTTCAGCCTCCAAACCAAAACCATTGGATTTTAGTTTAAGTCTATTCATATCGCTAAGGGATAATACTTTATAGCAAGAGGCCATATCAGTAATACTACTATTATTTATTAAATTTGAAAACCAAGTAATCAATTTATTTCCAAATGTATGATAATTCGCAGCTTCAGAAAATTTTAACCACCTACTACCAAAAACCGCATCTGCTTTTTTAGAAATTAATGGATCCAATAATTTATAGTAAGATGTCGGATCATATTCTAGATCTCCATCTTGTAAAATCACATATTTACCAATGCACTTGGTCAACGCCAATCGTACAGCATTACCTTTTCCTAAGTTATTCATATTATGATACAGTTCTATTTCATCTATTTTTCTTAAAATCTCTTCAGACCTATCAGTGGATCCATCGTTCACAACAACAATTTGTTTAGGTATATCAATTTTTTTAACTCTATTGATTAACTCTTCGCATGTGCCCTCTTCGTTATAGATTGGTATCACAACTGATAATAAAGGCTTAGACATACATAAAATTTACTCAAGGAAAATAATTCTAATATTAATTTGTATTTTAATAATTAAAAAACTTCCTATATTTAAACATTAATAATAGAAATGCTAGTTACCTATTTTCACTAATATTGTTTATAAGTATCAAAGTATTGTATTATAAATCGCAATTATATATAGAAAAACGAAAAAATATCAGTAAAGTTTATCTTTCGATGACAATCGGTAACATTAAAATTAAAAAACCAATTTTTTTAGCTCCAATGGC
>CAYFIF010000335.1:0-1643 GCA_964343085.1 uncultured bacterium
GAAATATATGGCATAATACCAAGAGAAAACAACGATGCTTGCGCAAAAGCACCGCCTACAAAAGTATTAAACAATCCAAAAAGTGAATTCTCTAAACTTCCAAATGCATTCGCTAATGCCTGCCCATCAACACCGGGGATAGGTATATGTGCACCGACTCTAACAACTATCAAAATAAGCATTGTGAAAATAATTTTTTGTCTTAGTTCAGGTATAATAAAAATACTTTGAATCTTATCAATCATTGTAAAGTAATACTACCTCCAACCTTTTCAATTTTTTCTTTTGCCGATTTACTACAAGCAGTCACTATTATATCAACTTTGAATTTTATATTACCATCACCTAAAAGCTTTACAGGTTTAAGCGCTGACGATATTAAACCATGTTCAAATAAAACCTCAGCATCAATATTTTCTAATTCAAGACTATTAATAGCAGACAGATTAACAATTTGAAATTCTTTTCTGAAATTATTGTTAAACCCCCTAATAGGCAGTCTCCTTGCAAGTGGCATTTGGCCACCTTCAAACCAAGGACGTCGTTTAAATCCACTTCTTTGTCCTGCGCCTTTATTGCCCCTACCCGAAGACTTTCCCAATCCCGAACCATGTCCACGCCCTCTTCTCTTAGTATTTTTTATTGAACCTGGAGTTGGTGATAATTCATTTAACTTCATATTTCTTCAACTTTCAAAAGATAAGGGATCTTATTTATCATACCTCTCAAGCAAGGACTATCATTTTTCTCAACAGTGTGATTAATATTTTTCAAACCTAATGCTTCTAGAGTTGCTTTAGCTTTAGGTTTAAATCCAATTGAGCTTCTTATTTGAGTTAATTTTAAAATTTTTACTTTTTTGGCCACTATGCAAACACCTCACCAATCGTTATTCCACGTTTATTAGCTATAGATACGGCATCTCGCATTCTTAATAGAGCATTAATGGTCGCGTGAGTCAAATTAATTGGATTTTTGGAACCTAATCGTTTTGTAAGAATATTTTGAACCCCTACTTGTTCCATTACAGCACGAACGGGTGCGCTAGCAATAATCCCTGTTCCAGGAGAAGCAGGTTTTAACATAACTCTACTTGCACCATGTTTACCAATTATTTTATGCGGTATTGTTCCATTAATCAATGTTACTTTAATTATATTTTGTTTTGCAGCTTCTTTACCTTTTTGAATAGCGAGCAATACCTCATTGGCTTTGCCTTGGCCTACACCTATATAACCTTTACCATCACCCACAACTACAAGAGCGGAAAACCTAAATCTTTTTCCACGAGAAGTTACTTTCGAAGTCCGATTAACTTTTATAACTATCTCTTCTTTCAAATCAAGTTCTGCTGGATTTATTATTGCCAAATCAAACTCCCTTCATATTTAAAAATCTATTCCTTCTGATCTTATAGCACTAGCGAATGCTTCAACTCGTCCATGATATGGATAACCATTTCTATCTAAAACAATGTCTTTAATTTTTTTCTTTTTCACCCTTTTTGCTAGCTCTACACCCATAAATCTGCTTACTTCTATTTTACTTTTAGCTTTCTGAATCAATGGTTTTAGTTTCTTTTCTTTTGATGAAACTGAGATAATTGTTTTACCTTCAAAATCATTAATTACTTGTGCTTCAAA
>CAYFIF010000336.1:0-1639 GCA_964343085.1 uncultured bacterium
TTTTGCTTAATTTTTTTATCAAATTATCTGTAAAATGTAATCCAGCAGTAGGAGCGGCTACCGCCCCTCTTTTTGATGCATATACCGTCTGGTAACGTTTTTTATCTTTTGTTTCTGCATCTCTACTAATGTATGGCGGCAAAGGACAAATACCAATTTTATCAATAACATCATTCAGCTTAACACCATCTAATTCAAATCTTACAACTCTACCACCAGAAACTGTATTATCAATAACATCACACATTAACTTGGGAGTAAACATTAACTTATTACCTATGCGAACTTTTCGAGCAGGCCTTACCATTACTTCCCACAAGTTTTCAGACAATTCCCTTAAAAGGAAAACTTCTACCTTTGCCTCTGTACGATCTTTATTTGCATATAACCTTGCTGGAAAAACTTTGGTGTTGTTTAGAATAAGCAAATCATTCTTTCTCATATATTCAGATATTTGAGTGAATTTTTTGTGCTCAATTAATCCAGATTGTTTATGAACAATCATTAATTTAGATGAGTCTCTACGAGAAGTTGGGTACTGTGCAATAAATTTTTTAGGTAATGGGTAATTAAAATCACCTAATTTATATTTTTTCTTTTTTTCAATCATTTAAATAGTCTTTGTTGGTTAGTTGTTATTTTTTTTCCTAATAATTTGAACGCTGATTCTTGTGCAATTCGCCCTCTTGATGTTCGCTGTATAAAACCCTCTTTTATTAAAAAAGGCTCATATACATCTTCAATGGTGGAAGAATCCTCACCTATCGCGACTGCCAAAGATTTTACCCCGACCGGACCACCAGTAAACTTGTCAACAAGAGTATGAAGTATCTTTCTATCCATATTATCCAATCCTATCTTGTCAATCCCAAGGGCATCAAGCGCTAATTTAGCCACACCTATATCAATAACGCCACCAGCCTTAACTTGGGCATAGTCTCGCGATCTTCGTAAAATTCTATTTGCAATTCTTGGTGTCCCTCTGCTGCGACGTGCTAATTCCATAGCCCCTTCATCATCAATATCGACTTCTAAAATATTTGCCGATCGAACTATAATATGAAACAAATCTTCAGGTCTATAGTAATCTAAACGTAGAACCACTCCAAATCTATCTCTTAACGGTGATGTTAAATTCCCTAATCTTGTCGTTGCGCCTATTAATGTAAACGGTTCAATATTTAGTTGGACACTTCGTGCACTGGGGCCTTTATCAATCATAATATCTATAATATAATCTTCCATTGCAGAATATAGGTATTCTTCAACAACGCTGTTTAATCTATGTATTTCATCAATGAAAAATACATCCCTGTTTTCAAGATTGGTAATAACGCCAGCCAGGTCTCCTGCTCTCTCAATAACAGGCCCTGAAGTTTGCCTAAATCCTGCATTCAATTCTTTTGAAATAATATTAGCTAATGTTGTCTTACCAAGGCCTGGGGGACCAAACAATAATACATGATCCAATGCATCCTCTCTATCATTAGATGCTTGAATATATAGTTTTAAATTATCAACAACCTCTTTTTGACCAATAAACTCATCAAATCTGGATGGCCTAAGCGAATTTTCTAATACAATATCATCATTAAGAGGCGTTGGATCAGTAATATGTAAATCTGTCATTAAATATAAT
>CAYFIF010000337.1:0-1639 GCA_964343085.1 uncultured bacterium
AGCTACAGGGTCACCAACATGCCGGACTTTGTCTGCAACTAAAATTGGATGTCCCGGTTCTTTCATAGTATCTCCATTTTTAAAATCAACCTGCCAACCACAAATGGAACCAACAATCCCAGCATCTGATATATCTTTTCCAGTAAAAATTTTTACCACCCCTTTTATTGATTCAGCTGAAGAAGTATCAACACTATTAATTTTTGCATGAGCATGAGGACTCCTAACATAGACTGCATAGGTTTGATTATTCAGATTAAAATCATCAGTGTATTTGCCCTCACCCTTGATAAAACGATTATCTTCTACACGTTTTATCGGTTTTCCAATTAATTCACTCATAAATAACTCCTAACCTTTATCAGCGGCATATTGAACCGCTTTAACTATGTTTTGATAACCAGTACAACGGCAGAAATTCCCATCTAATCCGCAACGAATTTCCTCCTCACTTGGGTTATTATTTTGATTTAATAAATCAGCGGCAGTCATAATCATTCCTGGAGTACAAAATCCGCACTGGAGACCATGCTCTTCTTTAAACCCTTCTTGGAGTGGATGTAATTCTCCACTTTTACACATTCCTTCAATAGTCGTGATTTGCGATCCATCAGCTTGAACAGCAAACATGGTACATGATTTTACTGCTTTACCATCTATGTGAATTGTACACGCACCACAGGAACTCGTATCACAACCCACATGCGTACCAGTCATACCAAGCTTTTCTCTAATAAAATCAACCAATAGAACACGAGAATCAACCTCTTGTTCATATTGAACACCATTTACATTTAATTTAACTGTGTGTGCCATAGTTACTCCTTTTATTTTTTCATGGCTTTTTCAAGCATGGGGAACCACTTTATTTTTAAAATTTTCAAATCCCTGATCCATCAATTTTTTCCCCACCGCTTCAATAAAGCGTTGACCAAATCGTGCAATAATACCAGTTATATTCCCCTCAGCTATAAAAATAAAGCGAGTACCTAAATCAACAGACTCAAGTTTTATTTGCCCAACCCCTCCCATTGTACCTTTTATACTATCGCCTTCAACTCGAAACTTGTATCCATCTGGCTTTTTAATATCAAACATCTCCATTTTTGATTTAAAATTGCTATTTATTGGACCAACTTTTACATTTATGTGGGCTGTATATTTATTATCAGAAACAGGTTCTAAATTTTTACAGTTAGGAAGGATTTCCGCAAGGAGTTGAGGATCCACTATCGCATCCCAGACCCTATCTTTTTCGAGATCTAGGTGATATTCTTTTTCTAGACGAATGGCCAAAAACTGCTCCTCTCCCTTAAAACAGTATTTGGTACGTGGAATTATTTAAATTCGTGGCATAACCACATCGAAAAGCTAATTACACAAAATATATTTGGCAACCATATTTGAAATATGTTGGTAAAATTAAATCAAGATATTTGATTAGGTTTTACCTTAATCAATATTAATGGTGGTTACATTTGCTTGGTATTCTCTTTCCCGAGGTAAGCACAGCCCATTTCCAAATTGGTACAATTTTTTTGAGTTCTTTTATAAAGTAATCCATCGCATCAATTGCTTCTCTACGATGTTTAGACCAAATCACAACATGGAGACTAGTTTCACCAACCTTTATAAGACC
>CAYFIF010000338.1:0-1617 GCA_964343085.1 uncultured bacterium
TTGTAGCACACGATAACTCCACTACACAATTGTACAAGATGGATTTAAAAAATAAAAATATAATCAAGCTCTCAAATAATAAAGGCGATACACAAATTTTAAATCCTAAATGGAGTTATGATAAAAATTTTATTGCGTATGCACAATCTGATCAGGATGGGCACCTAGATATTCATATATTAGATTTAAAATCTGGTAGAGTAAAACAAATTACCGATACACCTGAGGCAGATTATTATCCTATTTGGCATCCAAATAATAAGGATATAAGTTTCACCGGTTTTTACAATAACACACCAAATCTATACACATTTAACATTTATAATAAAGAGTTAATACAAAATACTGATGTCGGGGATATAATAATTGGGCATAAATGGAATAAGAACAAATCTACAATAACAGCGTTTACATTAGATACTGGCGAGTTTCCTTTTGTTGTAGATATTAAACCAAATCGTATAGCAAATATTAAAGAACCAAGAATTAATTCTGCCTATTCATCCTGGTTAAAAAAAACACCAGATTATCCTATTAACAATATTGATCAAAACAAGCCTGCAAAAATTATATCAAAATCTAATTATAGATTTTATAAACATTTAACCCATGTAGGTACTTTAATTCTTCCTGATGCAAAAAGCTTAATTTATCAGAGTGCCTACTCCGATGCTGTTGGGAGACATCTTTTAAGTTTTTCTTATTTAACCGATTATGACTCCACAAACTCTATTTTATTTCAATATCAAAACAGCATTGGAGTTCCATTTCGAGGATTTTGGGGGTTTAATTATTTTAGAGATATCAATTTCCAATTTCAAATTTATAATATAGATCAAATGCCGCTGATCGAAATTTTTGACGGGGTTTCTTTTTGGTTCAAACTACCATATAATTTTGGTAGATCAATTTCATCTAATCACCTTTTTACCAGTGCCTTGCAGTTCTGGGATAGGAAAGTGATTTTATCTGAAAGTTATGAAAAGGATATATTTGACTATCCCGCTGGAGGGAAAGAAGGAACCTTGTTTTTATCGTATAGGTTTTTGAATAAACGACCAAATAAAGTTAATTCATATGCGCCTTACCAAGGTACTGGTCTGGAAATTTCAACCAAGCGAATTAATAAGTCTATTTGGGGTGATCGCACTTATTCTAAATTTGGTTCTGATGCATTTTTTAATAAAAAAATTGATTTGTTAGCATTTTATTTCCGATTCAGATATGAACAACTTAGTGGTTCTTATCCACCTCAAGAGCAGCTTGGCCTCGTAAATATTCCAAACTACTATTTTGCTGGTCAGTATGTTCCTGGTAGAGAATATATGAGCCCTAGGGGATGGGATAGTGTACGGCTAGGTGAAAAAGCATTTATGGGTACAGCAGAATTGAGGTTACCTGTTTTACCCATAAATATTTTCGAATTACTTAGAACAGTAAAATTAGGACAACCAACAGTTGCAATTATTTCTGATTTTGGGAATGCTTGGAATGATTTTAAATTTTTAGGACCATCAATAGTTACAGCGGGACTAGAATTTCGATTTTCGATTTTATTAGCTGATATTAGTTTTATAACGATTAGCTATGGGTTGGCCCAAAGTTTAGATGAGTGGG
>CAYFIF010000339.1:0-1614 GCA_964343085.1 uncultured bacterium
CCACATCCAAAATAGATTAACAAAAAAAGTCCTAGGTATCTTGTTTGCAAAAAAAGGCTCTCTAATTCATCGCCGCTGGAGGCAGAAAGAAATTCACATTTCCATTTTTCTTAAAAACCATTTTTTGATAGGATAGAGAAAGCTCACGCCTATAATTATTTTCATAATTTTCAATACTGATTATTTCAGGTTTAATTACAGTTTCATTAAAAGATTTATTCTTCAAGATAATTGATTCTGGATAAATATTTATTTTGTTTTCCCCATCCTTTATAGTTATGGACTTAACAACAATGTGACCAAACTCTTTCTTTTTAACGTTAACAGTCCTTGCTCCAATAAATAACATAACACTTGCAGAAAAAAACATTCCAGTTAAAAGACCCATGGTATAATTCTTCATATTTTACCTTATATTTACCCTAAAATCTAATCAGTCTATTTTATTTTAGTTTGCATCTAGATTCATTTAAAATAATTTAGTCTAAATATTTCATAATCAGGGGAGAAACTCATGAAATACAATAGTCTAATATTTACGTTTATTTTTATTATTAATTCTGGAATTATTGCTCAGAATACCCTTCTTCTACATTGCGGGAAAATAATTGATATTTCCTCAGAAAAACCAATTTTAAAAAGCACAATCGCAGTCCAGGATGATAAAATTCTTTGGATCAAGAAAGGCTATAAAAAAAGAACAGAAAATGAAAAAATAATTGACCTGAAAAATAAAACAGTCCTCCCTGGACTGATGGATATGCACACTCATCTTTCTGGCCAATCTAGCCCAACAAGGTACATAGATAGGTTTACTAAAAATATTTCTGATATCGCTTATGAGTCAGTTGGCTACTCCAAAAAAACACTGATGTCGGGATTTACAACTGTAAGAGAAGTAGGAGGTCCAGTTAGTATTTCATTGAGAAATGCTATAAACAAGAACTTAATAGTCGGACCGCGGATTTATGCGGCAGGAAAATCAATTGCCACAACTGGCGGTCACGCTGACCCAACAAACGGTATGAGATTTGACATTATGGGTGATCCCGGACCTAAGGAAGGTGTAATTAATAGTGAAAGTGATGCCAGAAAAGCAGTCAGACAGAGATATAAAAATGGTGCAGATCTAATAAAAATCACAGCCACAGGAGGAGTGCTCAGTGTAGCAAAGAATGGACAAAACCCTCAGTTTACAGAGGCTGAGATTAAGGCTATAGTCGAAACCGCAAATGATTATGGAATGCATGTGGCTGCCCACGCCCACGGAATAGAAGGTATGCAAAGAGCAATCAGAGCGGGAGTTAAGTCGATCGAGCACGGAACATTAATGGATAAAGAGACGTTTGAACTCATGAAAAAATACGGCACATACTATGTACCAACAATTAGTGCAGGTAGGTTTGTAGCAGAGAAAGCAAAAGAGCCCGGCTATTACCCGGACGTGATAAGGCCAAAGGCTCTAGAAATAGGACCTAAAATCCAGAATACTTTTTCTAAAGCCTTTAAGGCAGGCGTAAAGATAGCCTTTGGAACAGACTCAGGTGTATCATACCACGGTGAAAATGCAAATGAGTTTATTTATATGGTTGAGGCCGGGATGAAACCCATTGA
>CAYFIF010000340.1:0-1602 GCA_964343085.1 uncultured bacterium
ATACATTGGTATATGTTAAAAAGCAATGGCTTGTTTTGAAAGGATTGCATGGAATGCCTCGAAGAATATATAAAATGACTCCTGAACAATCTTTAGAATATCAGAGGCGTGTATTTTCTGCAATGAAAAAAAACTCATTATGGAACTGGTGGAAATTCTCTAGATGGTATAAAAAATGGCGAAAAACATGTTCAGTTGATACAAAAATGTAAATTGTCAATAGCTCAACATTCGTAGGGTTTTTTGTTTTTGGAATGATGGGTATATTTGGAAAACAATTAATAATATTGTAAGGTAATTATTATGGTTATAACAACTTCAGAAAATATCCCGAACAAAGAAATAACCGATATTTTAGGAATAGCAAGAGGTAGTACTGTAAGAGCACGAAATTTAGGAAGAGATATTTTTGCTGTATTAAAAAATGTTGTAGGTGGTGAAATTGAAGAATACACAAAGTTGCAAGCAGATGCTCGCGAACAAGCCTTAGAGAGGATGATTGCTGATGCAATTAGTTTAGATGCCGATGCGGTAATTAATATAAGATTTTCTACATCATTAATTATGCAAGGCGCTTCTGAGATTTTAGTATATGGTACAGCTGTAAAACTAGCTTAGATAATATGTTTGCAATCGTATTTTATGGACTAATTCTTTTGGTTATTATATATTTGATTTTCAGGAGAAATAATATAAAAAAATCAGAATCCTTTGAAAAAAGAAAAAATTGAAATAATAGAAAAGCTCCTAATTTATGTGAGAGGTTTTGTGGGACGAAGATTAAATACCAGGCCCACACATTGTGATGTCATTTTTTAAAAGTTTGGTAGATTTGAGTATGCTATATAAAGTGCGAGCGAAAATAATTGAAGAAAACTTAAGTAAATTTTATGAAAAACTTGTTGACGGGACAATTTATAATCAGCGTCCAGATGGAAAAGAAATAGTTGCTTCCATGAAGCGGGCAAAATTAATTAAATCAGGCATTGTAGAATGGTTTGAAAATTGTGGTTGTTCAATACCACTACAGCATGAAAGGGAAACCCAATATAATTATTATTTTTCTGATATCACTACTGAACTTGTAAATGAATTGGGTAATATTAATGGGAAGTCTTTTTGGTCTTATATGGAAAAAAAATGGAGAATATGTAGATAAGGAATATTTATTAAAACAAATATAATATTAGCCTCACATTCGCGGGGTTTTTTGTCTGCTGGATCATTGGTATATTTGTTTAATTATTACAAGTAAGTGATTTAACATTTATCTTTAAGAAAAAAAATTGGATATAATTAATCTAAAAAAAATATTAATTCAAATTTCATTTTCTTATTCATTATTATTTTCAAATGGCCCATTTTCAATTGAAACAATTACACAACAGGATGGTTTAAGAGATGGTCCTGATTATTCCGAAGCTCTTGTTTATTACCCTTTGGATGCAACAATTCCTATCCCTGTAATAGTCTTAGTACCGGGTTTTACAAATTCTATATCCGATATTGAAAACTGGGGATATTATTTAGCATCATACGGTTTTGCTACATTGCTTGTAAATGTCAATTCAATTTGGGAACCACCATCCTATAGATCAGCTG
>CAYFIF010000341.1:0-1598 GCA_964343085.1 uncultured bacterium
TGTTACCATCATCAGAACCAAAATAAATTTCTTTTAAACCATTATTATCAAGATCAGTAATCATGGGTGAAGATTTAATCGTGTAACCCTCTGTAGGAAAACCATACTGGTTAATAGAAATATCAACAAACACTTCTTCCATGACCTCATAGGGATACTCTGTACTGTTAGTGGTCATATAAAGCTCACAAGATATCAGACCCAACTGCGCATCTTCAGCCGCCTCAATCTCAAACCAGTCAAGAAGTGTAAAAGAAACTTCTCCAGGTGTAATAGCATTGGCAAAAGTGATCATACTATCTAAA
Organism: uncultured bacterium; assembly: GCA_964343085.1. Taxonomy (GTDB): domain Bacteria; phylum Fidelibacterota; class Marinisomatia; order Marinisomatales; family UBA1611; genus CAZLPW01. The sequence goes on from CAYFIF010000341.1 coordinate 306, forward strand.
ATATTGAGCCTGCTATCATCCGTCCTTAAGATCGCTGTCACACCCTCTGCGTCTGCTCCCCATTCATTTAAAATACTGGCCCGAAGACGAATAGACTCGCCCGGATTGAAAACACCATCACCATCCGTGTCTAACTGAAAATTAAGATTGGACACAGATAAATTTGGGAAATAAAATTGATTCTCCAAAAGACTAGGGTGGTAATTTTCAATTGCCCAAAAGACCCTTTCAATCTGACCCATAGAAAATTGATTGCGGCAGCTATAGCGATCGCTATAGTTCATGAAGTTACGTACTGGATCATAGCCATCATCATCTGGACATGTGTCTAGTGACTCATTACATGGATAACTCCCATTTAGATCGGTATGAAAGGGTGTATCATCTACAGCATCACCAGGATTGTTGCATCCCGATTGAAAACTATGAAACAAATAAAAATAGTGGCCAATTTCATGTACCGGAGTGGTAGAACTACCACCAATGCAACCAATATCTGCAGTTGTCCCCTGCCAGTAGCTGTCTTCTCCAATATTAGGAAAATAGTTCCAGGCGCAAGCACCTGACCCACTTAAATCAGTGGTCCAAATGTTATAGTAGTGAGCAGGGTCAATGTAGGTGCTTGACCTCATATCTTGCTCTACAGCTTCTTGATCAGAGCCAGAAAAAGTACCCCACCAGTCATCATTCTGATGATATGTCACTGTATCTAAAGTAAAGTATATCTGATAAGGGTTGTATCCTTCATTTATATTTGCTATAACATTTTCAATAAAACTCATACTTAAATAGCCCGCATTATTTGAGTTATATATCACGTGCCAAGCCACTAAAACGTGTACAGGATAAGTATCACGGCTGCTCTGATTGTTACGCTTATATTCATTAAACTGATCATATGTATACTCAACCTCATCAACGCTTGGACTCGGAGTTAGACACTCTATTCGATTATTCTGTGCGCCTAAAAATTCTATGATAGTGATTAAAATAATAAAAAAAATTTCGAACATATTTTATAGTTAGGTTTGTTTTTTCGGCTATTTTTCATCTAGTATTTTGCCTTTTATTAATTCCACAATATTGTAAATGATATTTTAGTTAAGTTATTCATAAACAAAAAATTAATCTTTATCAAAGCAGTAGATTATCAATTATTTTAAATAAAAAGATAAAAACCAAAAAATGATCGACAATGTGTTATTATAAAGTTGGAGGGTTTTTATTTTACTAATATCATTTTCTGTATGTGCCTATTATTTCCCGATACAACTTGTAAAAAATATACACCAG
>CAYFIF010000342.1:0-1575 GCA_964343085.1 uncultured bacterium
TTTTTTTGCAAACAAGATACCTAGGACTTTTTTTGTTAATCTATTTTGGATGTGGTCGTTCCGGCTTGAAGGATGAAAATAAAGGCGCAAATCAAATTTCTAATACCTTTATCTATTCCTGCGGTAGTGACAGCTTGTCAATAGACTTAGATGCTAAGGAGGCTCTTATAGCGGCAGATTTCACCAAATGCGTAATGCCCTTCGGTGTTTTAATAGGAGCTGATAAAAATATGCCAGACAGTTTCCTTTTACTGGCGGGCCAAATTCTTGCGGAGATGCTGGATCAAAATGTAGATGGCGAAGTAGACGATAGTTTACTTTTAGACTATATCCAGAATTGGGATATTGCTTGGCTTGCCATGCCCACAAATCATGATCAATGGGAGAACCAACAGTTGCCTCTGCTGCAAGGTAAGCTAGGTTATGATATTATTATTCCAGAATGGTGGATGGGTTCTTCAGGACTTGTTCAACCTGACTTACACGCTAGGTCAGTAATGGTTGAAGAGATCATTCATTTTTTAACTCAGTTCGGATACAGCTCTGCATATCCAGAGCAATTTGGTGTTACAAACTGGTCATCCATAATTGCTCGTGAGACCCTTCTTGCACAATGTAATTGGTGGCAGCATCCTGAGAACGATTGTCCCGGAAGCCCGGGGTTAATAGATGGAGATTGTTCCTATCCAGACTGTGATGTAGTTGAGTTTTATCACCAGGTTTTAGTTTTAAGGTCAGGCATGGTCCCAGGGTGGTTTGGGATCGGTTTTCCAAACTCCAAATACGAGCTTGAAACTTTGTTAAGTGATGAAATAAAAAATATTATGGATAATCCAGTATACCATCAAATAGGTAGGCCACTCTCTTTTCAATATCCGTTAGAACAAATAAAACAATAACAGTCTATGAACCAATATTTTGAATTTAGCTTTTTATGTGTGTCTACATTATTTAGTCTGATAAATCCTATAGGTATTGCACCTATTTTCCTTACACTCACTGAAAGATTTTCAGCCAAAGAGCAACGCAAAATTGCCAAAAAGGGGATCTTTACTGGCTTTATAATTTTAGTTACGTTCGCCTATTTAGGGACCTATATATTTTCAATTTATTCAATATCAATTGATGCATTCAGGATTATGGGAGGGATTATATTTTTCAGGAGTGGTTTAAAAATGCTAGAGTCAATAGTTCCTAGAACCAGAACCACTCCAACCGAGACAGAGGAGGGATTGGAGCACGATGATATTGCGATTAGTCCGATAGGAATTCCGATTGTTACTGGTCCTGGAGCCATAACTGCAGCGATGATTCTCGCGGGGCAAACGAAGAGTAGTTTAGAACAATTGATTCTATTTTTAGCCATTGTAATTGTTCTTTTTGTTACTTTAATAATTTTTTATACTGCCCCATTAATTTTTAAGAGGCTTGGTAGTTCCGGTTCGCGCCTTATACAGCGTTTAATGGGGATTATTTTAATGGTAATCGCGGTTCAGTTTGTGATTGATGGTGTGACTAATGTTATTAATAATATTATAATAAATACTTAAAAATTTTGATTACTAATTGAAAAAT
>CAYFIF010000343.1:0-1534 GCA_964343085.1 uncultured bacterium
ATTATAAAGATAGATAAATCAAAAAAACTTTTTTCATCGATAATAATTGATTAGGAATCGTATGCTGGAATACCCGTAACTGCCTGCCCTAATATAAGAGTATGCATTTCATGGGTACCTTCGTATGTATAAACTGATTCAATGTTTGCCATATGACGTATGGGTGAATAGTCAATTGTAATACCATTTCCTCCTAATATTTCTCTTGCAGTTTTGGCAATTTTTCTTGCCATATCACAGTTATTTCTTTTTGCCAAAGAAACTTGCTGATATGTCATCTCGCCTGAGTCTTTTAGCCTCCCAAGCCTATAGACCAATAGCTGCGCCTGTGTAATGCTTGTTACCATTTCCGCAAATTTTGCTTGTGTAAGTTGATAACCTGCAATAGGCTTAGAAAATTGTTTTCTCTCCTTTGCATATTCAAGAGAACAATTATAACAATCTACAGCAGCTCCTACCATCCCCCACGCAATACCATAGCGAGCTTGAGTTAAACAACTAAGTGGTCCTTTTAAACCTTCTATGTTTGGTAAGCGAGCGGAGTCAGGTACTCTTACATCCACCATAGATAATTCAGAAGTAATTGATGCTCTAAGACTAAGTTTCCCATGAATATTATTTGATGTAAAACCTTTCAGACCTTTTTCAAGTAAAAACCCTCTCACAATGCCATTATCATCCTTTGCCCAAATCACAGCAACATCTGATATAGTACCATTTGTTATCCACATTTTATTACCATTAATTATCCAATCAGACCCATCTTTCTTACAACGGGTCGTCATTCCTCCAGGATTAGAACCAAAATTGGGTTCAGTGAGACCGAAACAACCGATAAACTCACCAGAACCTAATTTAGTTAACCATTTAGCTTTCTGTTCTTCAGATCCATAGGCATAAATAGGATACATAACTAGTGCTCCTTGAACACTAGCAAAGGAACGTAACCCAGAGTCTCCCCTTTCCAACTCATGCAAGATTAGACCATATGCCACATTACTTATTCCAGAACCACCTGACTCTTCAGGAAGTGATGAACCCATAAAACCCATTTCTCCTAACTTTAAAGCCAAAGATCCAGGAAAAGTCCCATTTTCATAGTGTTCGATAACCAACGGCATAAACTCTTTTTGAACAAAATCGTATGCTGTTTTTTGAATTAACAGCTCTTCTTCTGTTAGCAATTCTGATATATTATATAAATCTGGTCCATAATTTTTCATTGAAAACACCTTTTAAATTCAATTAGAAATTAAATAAAACTTAAAGTCTAAATATTAAGATTTTATTTATATTATAAAATATGTACTTATTTAGTTATTAATCTTTGTTGATCATTCAAACTCATTGAAATGAGATACGGTGAATCATTTTGTTTTTTTAAAAAACTCTCTTTGTTATTTACACCATTCCAGTTTTTTTGTATCATAATTTGTCCTATTGCACTACCTAATGAATTTCCAGGTCCCAATAAAATTAAATGGTCTGGACAAAACTCCTTTAAAGCCACATTTATTAATGCAGAAAAATTATA
>CAYFIF010000344.1:0-1533 GCA_964343085.1 uncultured bacterium
TGGGGAGGATTAGCCACTTTAGATAACTGTGGAACTTGTGATAATGATTCAACCAATGATTGCTCAGAAGATTGCATGGGAGTATGGGGAGGAAGTGCAAATGAAGACTTGAATTTTTGTGGTCATTGTGATGATAACTATGATTGTAGCTTCCTTGGATATATGAATCAAATTTCTTTTTATCCTGGAGAAGTGGCAGAATTATATATAAGTACTAGAGATACTATGTATAATGCAAACCTAGGTATTTTTGATATTAATGGTAATATGGTAGAAAGTTTTAGTATTACTACTTTTCCACAACAAATAAACAATGACAAACCTTGGAAAAATGGTTTTGGTTTTATAAAAACAACTGATTTTGAGATTCCTCAAATCGAAAGCGGCATTTATTTTATTGCCGAAAATTTTTCAGGTACTATCTACAAAAATAAAATACCTTTTATTGTAAAGGCTGTGGGGAATATTGATTTAATGATTATATATCCTTCAAATACTGGGAATGCATATAATGCTTTTGGGGGAAGAAGTTTATATACTAGTCCTCGAGCAACAACAGTTTCATTTATGAGGCCTCAATACTTGAGGCATTTTTCTATACATTTTTTAAAATGGATCGCAAATCAACCCTATAATATTGGTTATGCTTCTGACTTTGATATCGAAGATGAAGATATCTTAAAAACCTCTAAATTATTATTAGTCCCAGGGCATAGCGAGTATTGGTCTAGAAATGCCAGGAAAAATTTTGATGATTTTATTGATCAGGGTGATAATGCTATTTTTTTATCAGGGAATAATATGTGGTGGCAGGTTAGATATTCAGAAAATGGTAAAAAAATGATTTGTTATAAGAGTGATGATGATCCCGTTGAGAATCCACTTCTTGAAACTATTCATTGGTTTGAACCATCATTAAATTTTCCAATTTTGAAAAGTCTTGGTGCAGACTATTATCAAGGAGGATATGGCATTTATAATGATTACGGTTGGGATGGATTTAAGATTGTAAAACCAAATTCACCAATATTCTCAGGATGTAATTTAAGTTTTGGAGAAATAATTTATATGCCTCACGTTGAACTGGATAGTGCTCCTATTAGTCATTTTTTAGATGACGGAACGCCAGTAATTGATGAACCTGAGTTGGGGTTTTATAAAATTGAATTATTAGCTTATGATCTTGTTTCAGGTTATGATGACGGGCAAATATCTCCAGGAACATTTATTGCTTTTCAAAAAACTGAAAATTCTGGCGTTATAATTAATACATCCTCTACTAACTGGTGTAAGGAAGGTTTCAATGGAATGGATAATAATAAAGTAAAAATTATAACAACAAATATGATAGATCTTCTTTTGAATGACGCTAATGTTTTTAGTGATTAATTTATCAAATTCAATTGGGCTAATTTATTTTGTAACAGGATTTTTATGTGTTAGAATAAAATTTTCTATTATTTCATCAAGCCCCACGAATGTGGGGTTTAGTAATTATCCTTTTGTTTTTGCAAGATTCATACGCAAAATGAA
>CAYFIF010000345.1:0-1520 GCA_964343085.1 uncultured bacterium
CAAGTGCTGGTGGAGATGAAAGTTCTAAAACTTTTACAGTAGTCGGAACCGACATGAGTGGAAATGCTCAAACTGAAGTTATCACCGGTCCCGCTTCTAGTGCAACGGTCATAGGTTCAAAAACATTTAGAACTATACAATCAATTACACCTAGTGCCAATACTGCTGGAAATATCACACTTGGATATAGCGGGGTAGGGATCACGACAACTGGTGTTACAGGTTCTGCTACTTTAGATGGTATAAGTATGTCTGCAGATATTACTAACAATATTTTTACTGCGATATCAGGAAACGGAACAGGTATTAAAGTTCAATACTCAGGCGTAGGATCAAACGCTACAGTGTATTATGGAGATAGTCTTATTTATAGATTAACAGACTATATAGATACAATATTAAACTCTTCAGACAGTGTTTTAGCAGATAGAGTGACTAGATTAAACAAGGAAGTCACATCACAGAATGATCTATTGAGTGATTTAAATACTCAATATGAAACGATACGAAGTAGGTACATTCAACAATTTACGGCAATGGAACAAGCTGTAACCAGTATGAAGTCTACTGGAGAATATTTAACAAATCTATTTAAGGCTATGAATAAAGATGATTAATCTTCATCAGACAGGGAAAAAGTATGTCTACTATTCTTTCAATCTATGCTGGTAAACATGATGCTGCAATATGTGTCTTACAAAATGGTAAAGTTGTAATTAACTTTGAAAAAGAGAGATATTCGAGAATTAAAGAAGATGGAGGATTTTGCAAAAACTTTCTATTCCACGTTTTAGAAAAAATAAAATTATCAATTAATGAGATTGATATTCTAGTTTTAGATTTTAAAACAAGCCCATTAAATATTTATGAAGATATCGTTTCGTCAATAACAGGAATTCCAGTCCCAAATGGACATGGTTATAAAGAATTGTTTAGTAAGCCTTATCATAGAGGAGAAGGGACATTCTTTGGGAAAAAAATAACTATATTTTCTATTCATCACCATCTTGCACATTCGGCTGGTGCATATTTTACGTCACCTTTTTTGGACGCATCAATACTTACTGCCGATGGAGGTGGATGGGCTAAAAACTTTTCATTTGCAACAGCCAAAAATGGTTATCTTCATTTTCATGATTCAATTTGGACAAATCCTTTGGGAAAATTATGGGATATTTTTCCCAAATTTTATGGGATTACTAAGCCAGGTTCACTTATGGCCATAGGAGGCTATGGAAAAAAAGATCTTGAAATACATAGTAGACTTTTTAATATTTTAGCCAAAAATCCTTCTTCAACATTAGGGGATTTTAAGTTTACCATTAATGATACACATTATGAAAATGGTGACGTCAACAAATATCTAAATCCAAAAAATAAAAATGATTCAGATTTAGCTCATTCTTTACAAGTGTTAACAGATGGAATTTTTACGGATTGGTTTGTAAAAGCTATTAATTACGGTTTTAATAATATTTGTTTTTCTGGTGGTTTGGCTTTAAATTGTATTTCAAATTCAA
>CAYFIF010000346.1:0-1517 GCA_964343085.1 uncultured bacterium
AGGACACCGCAATTTTTCTTTAAGTTCAAAATCCTGGACGCTATTTTCACAAGCAGGACAAATAAGACCTTCTAACATTAATTTTACTCTCTAAAATTGGCGACTAATATATATTACAGTCTTGGCAGGATCAACTGTTTTACTAAACAAAAATATTTTTCCCCTTTTAATTTTAATTGATTTTTAAAAATACCTTCTTAATCAATGGATAAATAAAACTTAAGTCAAGCCCAAAATTCTTTCAATCATGGAGTATTGTTTTTCTAAAAAACTAGATTTATCTCTTTTTATAGTCAAATTATACAATTCATCTGAAAGAAATGAATGAAAACCAATTTTGAGCTTAGTTGGTAAATCCATGATTAAAAACTTTTCAGCTGGTTTTTGTTTTTGATTTAGGTCAACCAAGACATCACAATTAATTGATTTAACTTTATTCAAAACAGAATGATTTATAATCAGCCCCCACCAATTCAAATCTTCATCCTTATATGTTATAAAGAAATTTCTTAGTTTACTTGGATAATACTTAAGGCCTGTTTCATGGACAAAATAATATATTGTTTTTTTATTATTAATTAAATCTTGATTAACAAAATAGGCTGTTATTTGTGCATTAACATTATCTGATGGCAGAAAAAATAAAATATTATCAGCTCCTTTTCCTTCTTCAGCAATTTTTATTAATGGAGTCTTAATATGTGATCTGGTGATTTTATACCAAACTAACAAACATTTAAATCGTAGTGATGTTTCCATAAGAAAAATTAAATATACCCACTTTTAGGTTAAAAATGCTGTGAAGGTCATATGCAACTGGATAAATTATGGGTTCAGGATGACTTTATAAACACCATAAACTATTAAAATAAATTAATGGCTATAGGAAAAAAACTTATTTGGGGTGGCATTGGATGGATTACAGGAGGTCCAATCGGAGCTATTATTGGTTATACATTAGCATCTATTTATAATGATAACCAAAATAGCAACTATCAAAATCATCACTACCAAAAAAAATACCCTACTACAAAACCCGGTGATTTTATGGTATCATTATTAGTTTTGTTTGCAAAAGTAATCAAAGCAGATAATAAGATACTAAAGTCAGAGATTAACTTTGTTAAATCATTTTTGAGGCAACAGTTTTCCATAAAAGAATCTCAAAATTTTATGATACTACTACGAGATATTTTGAATCAAGATTATGCTCTTAAGGATGTTTGTAAACAAATTCAACGTTCTATGGACCATCCAAGTAGAATAGAATTAGTCCATATTCTTTTTAGTTTATCTGCATCAGATAATGAAGTTCACCCAAATGAAGTAAAAGTAATTAATACAATAGCAAACTATTTAAATGTTAACCAATTAGATTTCGAATCTATAAAGGCTATGTTTATTGGAGACACCAACAAAGCCTATACTATTCTAGAAATTGAATCAACCGCAACAGATGATGAAATAAAAAAAGCATTCCGCAAGATGGCTACAAAATATCACCCTGATAAAGTTTC
>CAYFIF010000347.1:0-1510 GCA_964343085.1 uncultured bacterium
TGAGATTGCTGCTTCTACTTGTCTAGGATCGAGATTGCCCGAATATCTGTCCGTATCCACAAATCGAGGTTTAAACTCGTTCCATTTTATAGTATGTGCTGTAGCAATAAATGAAAAAGGTGTCGTAATAATTTCTCCAGAAAAGCCTAAAGCTCTTTGAGCAATAATTAATCCTGTCGTTGCACTATTAACAAGACTTACATGTTCAACATTTAAATATTTTGATAACGCTAATTCAAACTTTTTATGGTATTCACCCATATTAGTTAATTGTTTTGTTTTCCAAATCTCTTTTAGATATTTGGTATATTCATCTAAAGGAGGAAGAAAAGGCTCTGTAACAAATATTTCCTTCATTAATTAAAAGTGATTTCCCATTCTAGATAGGGGTCAACTATGCCCTCCTCTTCTTCCATAAAGCCAAATCCCCGAATTTTAGGATCAACTTTGATTGAAAAGGAGTCTTTGATTTCAAAAAGTATAGTTCCTTGATCTTTAACAAATAATAACCTTGAAATTGTATAAATTCCTGCATTAAGAATATTTTCTGGTATGCGACAAATTGCTTTAATTGAACCATTTAACACTTTAATTGATTTATCTGCTTTTAGGCTACTTCCGACAAAAACCAAATGACCATATTCATCAATCAGGTGAAACGTAATATCAGCCAAATATTTTATATTATCCGCTTTTTTTAAAAAAAAACAAATATCAAAACTATCTCCAGAAACAATATTTGTTTTGGATATTGATATTTTATTTAAGGTAATCTGGTTTTGTGTTATACCGAAAGATTTGGTCTCACTTTGAGATTTAATTGTGGAATGTAAATATGTATCAATCACTTGGTTTGTTTCGCCTATAAGACTGATTGAACCATTATCTAATAAAACTCCTTTTGTGCATAGTGTTCTTACAGCAGGCATTTGATGACTAACAAACAAAATTGTTCTTCCACTTTTAGATACTTCATCAATTTTGTTTAAACATTTTTTTTGAAATTCAGCATCCCCAACAGCCAAAACTTCATCAATAAGCAAAATATCAGCATCTAGGTGTGCAGCTATAGCAAATGCTAATCTTAAACGCATACCACTAGAATATCTTTTTGTTGGCGTATTTATAAATTTTCTCACACCAGAAAATTCAATAATATCATTAAGTTTATTACTGATCTCACTTTTTTTCATGCCTAGTATTGCACCATTAAGAAAAATATTTTCTTTTCCAGTTAGCTCAGGATGGAACCCAGTGCCAACCTCTAATAAAGAGGCTATGCGACCTTTAATTTTTATAGTCCCAAAGGTAGGAGATGTAATTCTACTTAATATTTTTAATAACGTAGATTTCCCTGCACCATTCTTACCAATAATGCCAATTATTTCACCCCTTTTAACTCTAATGTTTATATCTTTTAATGCCCAAATATAATCTTTATTATTTTTGTTTTGTGTGTTGCTAATTTTATTTATTGGACTATAAAGTTTAATCTTTTTAAAGAAATATT
>CAYFIF010000348.1:0-1509 GCA_964343085.1 uncultured bacterium
CAAAGATGAATTATAAATCGTCAGATGATTGCAGAGTCAACCAGGTTAACAAGATCATTATTCTGTTATAAAGAGCTAATTCCTGCAAGGTAGCATTTTCTCTAGGTTTAGGAAGATTGGCCATAATTTTATCTGCTATGTTATCTAGTCCTGTCTTACCTGTTTTTTTTAAATCTCTTACAAAAAATTTATGCTTATAAATTCCACCACAAACAAATTCAATTTTAATTTCATCTGTATTTGAGTCTACAATTTTATTGCTTGTATTTTTTATATAGGTAGCATCATATGGGCATTTTGTATTTAAATGCGACTGCCCAAAACAATAACAACACCAAAATAGTAAAAAGACTGAATACCTCATACGCCTAATATTAAGAATCATATATTATTAGATTCAATGATTCGAATAATTCTAAACCTCGCCTTAATTCAGGGTTAATCTTTTATCTTTTCTTTGTTTGTATTTTTAGTGCTATCAGCAGGCGTGCTTATTTCTTGGATACTCTGATTCTGAATAGAATCTTGCGCTACATTATTGACCGGTTGTTCCGATTCATTTTTTAATGAATCAGAATAAGTTGGATCAGCTATTTTAGTCTTAATTTGATTAATTATAGTAGAATCAGGTTTTTCATTATTTAGATCTTGATCTGTCTGTTTTATGGAAGCATCACCTTCATAAAGAAATTTATTTTGTTTCCACTGGCCTTCTTTTACATCTCCATTTGTATAGGTAAAAACACCCGGTCCATCTCTTTTACCATCTTTCCAAGATCCAAAATATTTATCTCCGTTTGAATAATTAAAGGTGCCTTCACCATGCCTTTTCCCATTAAAATATTGACCTATATAATTATTTCCATTTGAATAATCAAATTTACCTTCTCCAGTCCTGTTTCCATCTTCCCATTGACCGGAATATTTATCTCCATTTGCATACTCAAATGTTCCAGCTCCATTCCTTAGACCATTTTTCCATTCCCCATCATATTTATTTCCATCTGATGCATACATAATAGTTCCTTGGCCATGTCTTAGGCCGTATTTCCAGTTGCCTGTATAATTATTACCATTTAAATAAGTATAAGAACCAAGACCGTTATAGAGTCCTTCATAAAATTCACCTTTATATTCTTCACCATCATGGAAGGTTAATATTCCTTGACCATTTGGTTTTCCATTTAAAAAAGTGCCATCGTAAGTATTGCCATTTGAATAAGAAAAAATACCTTCGCCTGTAATTTTATCATCAAGCCATTCTCCAGAATATTTATCTCCATTAACGTAAGTAAAGATTCCATTCCCATGTTTTTTATTATTATGAAAATCACCCTCATATTTATCATTGTTTTTATAAATATAGGTTCCCTTGCCTTCTTTTTTCGCATTTTTTATATCACCTACATACCTATCTCCGTTTGCATAATCAAATATACCTTCTTTTGCCCATTCGCCATTATCCCATTTTCCTCCGTATTTATCTCCATTAGGAAATAAATATGTGCC